>NZ_JAGYFZ010000132.1:0-14358 GCF_019946675.1 Pseudomonas sp. BF-B-15 | reverse complement strand
GAATTGGACACTGCGGTGTATCTGTAATACCGCGTAATCGTTCTTCGCCGGCAAGTCGGGTCGCCGCATCGCTGGCTCCCACGGTACAAATGTCAGGCCTATAACAAGGAACTCCCATGTCCAAGACTCAATTGTTCGACCTCGACGGCAAGATCGCTTTCGTCTCCGGCGCCAGCCGCGGTATCGGTGAAGCCATCGCCAAACTCCTGGCCCAGCAAGGCGCCCACGTCATCGTCTCGAGCCGTAAACTCGAAGGCTGCCAGCACGTCGCCGACGCCATCATCGCTGCCGGCGGCAAAGCCACCGCCGTCGCGTGCCACATCGGCGAAATGGAACAAATCAGCCAGGTCTTCGCCGGCATCCGCGAACAGTTCGGCCGCCTGGACATCCTGGTCAACAACGCCGCGACCAACCCGCAGTTCTGCAACGTGCTGGACACCGACCTCAGCGCCTTCCAGAAAACCGTCGACGTCAACATCCGCGGCTACTTCTTCATGTCCGTGGAAGCGGGCAAACTGATGCGTGACAACGGTGGTGGCAGCATCATCAACGTGGCATCGATCAACGGCATCTCGCCGGGAATTTTCCAGGGCATCTACTCGGTGACCAAGGCAGCCGTGATCAACATGACCAAGGTGTTCGCCAAGGAATGTGCGCAGTTCGGGATTCGCTGCAACGCCCTGCTGCCGGGCCTGACCGACACCAAGTTTGCCTCGGCGCTGGTGAAGAATGATGCGATTTTGAAGACTGCACTGGCGCAGATCCCGCTGAAGCGCGTGGCGGATCCGAGTGAAATGGCGGGGGCGGTGTTGTATCTGGCGAGTGATGCGTCGAGTTACACCACGGGAGTTTCGCTGAATGTGGATGGCGGTTTTCTTTCCTGAGAAAGTCCGTCAATTGTAGGAGCCCGGCTTGCCGGCGATGGCAATCTCGAGAACGCCATCGCGGTAAGCCTTGCATACCCAAATGTAAAATTACGTCTTTTCAGCCGGGATAATTTTCACCCACAACTCAGGTACAGGGAGCTATTGAGTCACGCACCGAGTCAAAGTGGTCTCCCTTGTCACCTGCCCTTCAGCCCTTGCGTCACCCAACACATCGGTTTTTTCAGACGTGTCACACGTGCGTTGAGGTATCGGAGGTGGGGCGGCGGGAGGTGGCGGCGGTGGACTGGCGCAACCGCTGAGTATCGTTATGCAAAAGGCAAGCGACAAAGGCGCAAACGTGCATTTCCCAAGAATGTTCATAGGTAGGCCCGCGGCAACTGATTGTCAGATATCTGTGAAACAAACGGATTTCCGCCTATTCACGGTCCGGTCACAGAGTTTTACCCACTTATTGCTTATAGCCCACTCGACCGCTTCTGCCACCCCGCATCGATGTTTCTTGCCCAATCCGCCAGTGCAAATGCCTACGACCATTAGATAGGTCACGCCATGCAGTAATCCTGGAATGCCGACTCAATCGTTGTTCCAGTCTCTGCGTGTATTAACCCCCTTGATACCGATGCGCAGCCCTACTCTTCAGAAGAAGCTATTCCTACTTTGTACCCGGAGGGTACGAAGGTGATTCCGGTCCACGATGGAACATCAGGGGAAAAAATCCTTGCCGTTACGAACGCAGGCGTTGTGAAGACAACACGCCAGGTAATACCGTCTTTTACCATCACCTGAGGTTCCGTCGGCGTCACAACAGGTGGAAGCCATGAATCCAACGTTTTCATCTCCACCTGTTTGCCAAGCAAACTATCCCCTACCGGCTTCAACGTAATTTTAAAACTACTACCAGCCTTTACACCGGGTACAAGCCCTGCGTGTGGTACGAATCCGCTCCAAGACGATGACTCCACGTAAATTGAAGAAACCGAATACCAAGGATGAGGAGGCGGCGTGACAATACATGGAAACGTCAAAACCTCAGTAAAGTCCATCGCGAACAATATCAACGTGGCTTTTCCGATAATGGATTGTGGAGTGATTGTAAACTCCGCGATGCCGCCGCTCACTGTCACCCAACCCTTCGGGGCTATATCGATATTGGCCAGTTCGACGTCGACCACCTCCAGCCTGATTTGTTTACCGTCCAACAAGTTCGAAACGATCTTCAAAACATGTGAATCAGGCGCCTTCAGCGCAATCGGCGAACCCGGCAGATGCTCGACTCCATCTACAAATATCTTTGAGCCCTCCCACGAGTCAGGCTCTGAAAACTTTCGGCTCGTTTCGATTTCCATTATGAAACCCCTCTGATAACGCCGTGTTAAAAAGACACGGCCCACTATCAGAAAGATCGGGCAAGAGAGCTACTGTCAAACATGACAGTTCAACTAGAACAAAATGCTATAGCCCCCTTCACTTTTGATAATCCCCTACAGGATCGCATTCGGTCGACCCAGACTATTGCTTTCAAGCTCATAACGCAGTTCTTCGATCAGCGCCTGCACAGCATCCGGCGTTCCGAGCGTTGTTAAGCTCAACCCACTGACCACCAGATCCACCTGCCCGGAAACCGGATGATAGAGCTTCACTGTGAGCGAATGATCCCCCGTAAGCGTGCACTCACAGGCCAGCGGCGAAAAACTGCGTTCCAGTTGCAGACGTAATTGCGCCAGGGAAATCATTGCGATTCACCTTGGCGACGGCGCATAAACCTGAGCGCTCTGAACGTGACCATGTGACGGTTCCTTTTCCTGTATCGAGGGGGACGCGAAGACTCGTATCTCACCCTTACAGCCTAAGAACCGCCGAGCCCGATCAGAACATCCATTTGCACTGCCTCAACTAGTGCATTTGCACCTTACCGCTGCCCTTTAGATCGCCACTCACCGGAAAACAATCCCCGCTCGCGTGCCCAGACAATCGCCTCGCTGCGACTGTGCACATCGAGTTTGGAGTAAACCGTCGATACGTGATTGCGCACCGTATTGGGGGCCAGTTTCAGGCGCGCGGCGATTTCCTTGTCGGCCAGGCCTTCGCAGATCAGGCCGAGCACATCGCGCTCCCGGGCCGTCAGGTCGGTAAACGACACACTGGGCAGTTTCGGCGAATTGACGCTTTTCACATTGGCGAGTTTTTCGATCAGCGTACGGCTGAACCAGGACGCGTCTTGCATCACTTCTTCGATGGCCGCCACCAACTCCAACTCGGTACGTTTGCGCTCGGTAATGTCCATCAACACCAGCAGATAACAAGGGTTGTCCTGAATGTTCACGGTGTCGGTGCAAATCGCGCAATCGATCAGTTGAGCGTCTTTTTTTCGGATACGCACATCGATGCGATCCAGGCGGCCGGTTTTCTCCAGCGCCGCAAACAGCCGAGTGCGGTCGCCTTGGTCGTGGATGAAATCGATCTCCGCGAGGGTCTTGCCCAATACGTCTTCGCTGGGGTACGCGAGCGTATCGAGGAAGGCTTCGTTGACGTCGATCACCACCTGATCGCCAGCACCGCACACGAGGGTGGGCACCGGGGTCAATCGAAAGGCCTTGGCGAAACGTTCCTCGCTCTGGCGCAGGGCAACTTCAGCCTTGTGCCGTGGCTCCATGTCGACGAAAGAAAACAGCATGCAGTCTTCGTCGTTCAGCTCCAGCGGCTGGCCTGCGACGATGACCTGTTTGCTGCTGCCATCGGCCAACTTCAGCTCGGCCTGCATTTGGGGAATGGTGGTGTTTTCGCGCAAACGCTCGATCGCCAGGTCTTTCTTTTCGGCGCCTTCAAGGACGTCCAGTTCATAGGTCGAAACACCGATGACTTGATCGCGGGCATACCCGGTCATGTCCAGAAAACCCGAATTGACCTTGATGTAGCGCAAATCGCTGAGGCGGCAGATCACCGCCGGGGCCGGGTTGGCATTGAAGGTCTTTTCAAAACGCTGCTCGGCGCTGGCCCATTCGGTGACATCGTCCATGATCAGCACCAGCGACTCCGGCGCCCCTGCACTGTCGGCCAGGACCATGCTGCGCACGTTGTGAACCCAGGTGCGCTCCTCGTCGGCGGTCGGCGTCACCTCCACCAACACATCGCTGAAGGTCTCGCCCCGGGCAACCCGGTTGATCGGGTAATTGTCGGCCGCCACCGGGTGGTTATTGCGATAGCGCAACACGAAACGCCGGGCATATTCCCTGGCGTTCGCGCCCAACTCGCTGATCCGGCTGACGCCGTGCATGGCCAGCGCAGCATCATTGGCCCACACAATGGTCTGGTCGAGCTCCAGCAGAATCACCCCGTCGGACAAACCGGCAATGATCTGCTGCAACTGGCGGCGATTGGTTTCGGTGGTCAGGACGTCCTGGCTCATTGGATCTCCACAATGGCGGCCGCGCCAACGTGTGGCGCTCTGTGAAGATTACGACCGCGAGGGGTGGGGATCGTGCGGCAAACATCCGAATCTGTAGGAGCGAAGCTTGCTCGCGAAGGGGCCATCGACTTCACTATCACTGTCGATTGAACAGACGCCTTCGCGAGCAAGCTTCGCTCCTGCATGGGCTTACGCGAATTTCTAACGTTTATGCCGCGAGCTGCCCCCCGGCAATCGCCGCCGAAGCTGCCAGCATCGCCCGCAACAACACCGCACACCCCGCCGCCAGGTCATCCGGCGCGGCGTTTTCGATTTCGTTGTGGCTGATGCCGCCTTCGCACGGGACGAAGATCATCCCCGCCGGGCCGAGTTCCGCTAGGAAGATTGCGTCGTGCCCTGCTCCGCTGACGATGTCCATGTGCGACAAGCCGAGACCTTGCGCGGCACCGCGTACCGCTTCGACGCAGCCCTTGTCGAAGTACAGCGGCGGGAAGTCGGCGGTGGGGGTCAGTTCGTAGGTCAGGCCGTGTTCTTCGCAGGTGGTTTCGATCACTTCACGGACTTCAGCGATCATCGAGTCCAGCCTCGCCGGTTCCAGATGACGGAAGTCCAGGGTCATGCGCACTTCACCGGGGATGACGTTGCGTGAGCCGGGATAGGCTTGCAGGCAACCGACGGTGCCACACGCGTGGGGTTGATGGCCGAGGGCGGCGCGGTTGACCGCACCGACGATCACGGCGGCGCCGACCAGTGCATCCTTACGCAGGTGCATCGGGGTCGGGCCGGCGTGGGCTTCGACGCCGCGCAGTTTCAGGTCGAACCATTTCTGCCCGAGGGCGCCCATCACCACACCGATGGTTTTGTGTTCGTCCTCAAGGATCGGGCCTTGCTCGATGTGGGCTTCGAAATACGCGCCGACCGCGTGACCGCTGACTTTTCGTGGTCCGGCATAGCCGATGGCGTTCAGCGCTTCACCGACGGTAATGCCTTCGGCGTCGACCTTGGCGAGGGTTTCTTCGAGGGTGAATTTTTCCGCAAACACGCCAGAGCCCATCATGCACGGGGCGAAACGCGAGCCTTCTTCGTTGGTCCAGACCACCACTTCCAACGGCGCTTCGGTTTCCACGCCCAGGTCGTTGAGGGTGCGCAGCACTTCGACCCCGGCCAGTACGCCGAAGCAGCCGTCGAACTTGCCGCCGGTGGGTTGGGTGTCGATGTGGCTGCCGGTCATCACCGGCGGCAGGTTCGGGTTACGGCCGGGACGACGGGCGAAGATGTTGCCGACGGCGTCGATGCTGACGGTGCACCCAGCCTCCTCGCACCACCTGACGAAAATGTCCCGGGCCTGGCGATCGAGGTCGGTCAGGGCCAAGCGACATACGCCGCCCTTGACCGTGGCGCCGAGTTTGGCCAGGTCCATGAGCGACTGCCACAGGCGATCGCGGTTGATGTGCTGATGGGTGGATTGCAGAACGTCTACGGCCGCGTTCATGGTGATCTCCTCAGGCAGTTGTTATAGGTTTTTCAGGCAATTCTTTGGTGTTTGTGGCGCCGCCTTCGCGGGCAAGCCTCGCTCCTACAGGTTTGCGTATTCCTTGTAGGAGCGAAGCTTGCTCGCGAAGAGGCCAGTGCTCACACCGGAGATTTCGCGATAGACGGGCTTGGCCGCACCGAGCACAACCCGTAATAAATCAACCCGCCCAGCGCCGAGCCAGTGAACCAGCCATAACTGTAAAACCAGCTGAACGCATCGCTGCCCAACGACAGCAACGTCAGCACCACCGGCACGCCGAACGCGATAAATCCATACCAGTTCCACGCCGGGTACACGTCATCGCGATACAACCCGGCCAGGTCCAGTTGCTGTTTCTTGATCAGGAAATAGTCCACCACCATGATCCCGGCGATAGGCCCGAGCAGGCTCGAATAACCCAGCAGCCAGTTCGAATAGACCGTTTCCAGGCTCAGGTCCGAGACAATCAACCCAAGTTTCTTCAGCAACTCATGGCCCATCAGCAACAACCCCACCAGCCCGGTCAGCAACACCGCCTTGGTGCGGTTGATCACCTTCGGCGCGATGTTCTGGAAGTCGTTGGTCGGCGACACGATGTTGGCCGCGGTGTTGGTGGACAGCGTGGCAATGATGATCAACGCCATGGCCAGCGCCACCCAGACCGGGCTCTGGATATGGCCGATCAACGTCACGGGATCGGAGACGGTCACGCCCACCAGTTTCACCGACGCGGCAGTCATCACCACGCCCAGCGAGGCGAACAGGAACATGGTCAGCGGCAAGCCGATGATCTGCCCGACAATCTGGTCTTTCTGGCTCTTCGCATAGCGGCTGAAGTCGGGAATATTCAGCGACAACGTCGCCCAGAATCCGACCATCGCGGTCAACCCGGCGGCGAAATAGCTGACCACACTGGCGCCTTCCGGACGCTTGGCCGGGATCGCCAGCAACTCGGTCATCGACACGTTCGGCATCGCCCACACCAGCAGACCGACACCCACCAGCACCAGCAGCGGCGCGGACAGCGTTTCAAGCCATTTGATCGAGTCGGCGCCGCGAATCACCACCCACAGGTTCAGCGCCCAGAAGACCATGAAACCGATGACTTCACCGGTGCCACCGAGGGATTTCCAGCCCTCGAACACCGAGCCCAGAAACAGGTGAATCGCCAGCCCGCCGAACATCGTCTGGATGCCGAACCAGCCACACGCCACCAGCGCACGGATCAGGCAGGGAATATTGGAACCGAGGATGCCGAAAGACGAACGCAGCAACACCGGGAACGGAATGCCGTATTTAGTACCGGGAAACGCATTCAGGGTCAGCGGGATCAACACAATGATGTTGGCGAGCAGAATTGCCACCAGCGCCTCGCCCACCGTCAGGCCGAAATACGCGGTCAGCACACCGCCGAGGGTGTAGGTCGGCACGCAGATCGCCATGCCGACCCACAGCGCGGTGATGTGCCATTTGTTCCAGGTTCGTTCGCGCACCTTGGTCGGTGCCATGTCGTGGTTGTATCGGGGACTGTCGAGGACATCGCTGCCGGCTTCGAGCTCGAACAAGCCGTCGCGTTCGGTCACTTGCGATCTGATCTGTTGCATGGCCGCTCCACTGTTCTTTGAATTATTTTTTGCTCATCGGGGGCTGGCGGCATCAATAAACGTGCCGGGCACTCCGAATGCGCATCGGGCAGTTCCATAAAAGCTTTGCAACTAACTGATGTTGATCAGTTTTATATCTATCTCCAGTGAGTACTCGGCGACGTGTCTGTTCTCTCAGGCTAAAGGCCAGGCAAGTTGTCCGAACCGTCAGGACTCAATCTGGTGCATCGATCTTTTTTTCAAAGTTGCGCATCAACCATAGACCATTCTCAAGCGGCTGATTTCACATAAGAAATCTCGTCTATTTTTGGAACCTGTCAAGTGCGTCAAAATGGTGAGAGGCCTCACCATTTTGGTGATTAATCGATTTAGTTGTTATTTATCAATAGCTTAAAACGGTTATATGCTTATAAAAAATATTCTTGCTCAATCCTTGAACTCATACTAGCTTCTAATCCTGACAGCGTTGACAGGAATACGACCGTTAACGCCAGCTGCCTATAAAACAGTTAGAACTGACACCAGTCAGTCATTGCCTGCGAGGAACTCGGAATGTCTCTGTTGATCCGTGGCGCCACCGTTATTACCCATGATGAAAGTTATCGCGCCGACGTCTATTGCGCCGACGGCGTGATCAAAGCCATCGGTGACAATCTTGATGTTCCGGCGGGTGCCGAAGTGCTCGACGGCAGCGGCCAATACCTGATGCCCGGCGGCATCGACCCGCACACGCACATGCAACTGCCTTTCATGGGCACCGTGGCCAGTGAAGACTTTTTCAGTGGCACGGCGGCGGGACTTGCCGGTGGCACCACGTCGATCATCGACTTCGTGATTCCCAACCCGCAGCAGTCGTTGATGGAAGCGTTTCATCAGTGGCGCGGCTGGGCGGAAAAATCAGCGTCGGACTATGGCTTCCACGTGGCGATCACCTGGTGGAGCGAGCAGGTCCGTGAGGAAATGGCCGAGCTGGTCAGCCATCACGGGGTCAACAGCTTCAAGCATTTCATGGCCTACAAGAACGCGATAATGGCGGCCGATGACACCCTCGTAGCGAGTTTCGAGCGCTGCCTGGAATTGGGCGCCGTGCCGACCGTGCATGCGGAAAACGGCGAACTGGTTTATCACCTGCAACGCAAGTTGATGGCCCAAGGCATTACCGGCCCTGAAGCGCATCCGCTGTCGCGCCCTTCGCAAGTCGAAGGTGAAGCGGCGAGCCGGGCGATTCGTATCGCCGAAACCCTGGGCACGCCGCTGTACCTGGTTCACGTGTCGACCAAGGAAGCCCTCGACGAAATCACCTATGCCCGCAGCAAAGGCCAGCAAGTCTACGGTGAAGTGCTGGCCGGGCATTTGCTGCTGGATGACAGCGTCTACCAGCATCCGGACTGGCAGACCGCCGCCGGTTATGTGATGAGCCCGCCCTTCCGTCCTCGTGGCCATCAGGAAGCGCTTTGGCATGGATTGCAGTCCGGCAACCTGCACACCACCGCCACCGACCACTGCTGTTTCTGCGCCGAGCAAAAAGCCGCGGGGCGTGACGACTTCAGCAAGATCCCGAATGGCACTGCCGGTATCGAAGACCGCATGGCCGTGTTGTGGGATGAAGGAGTGAACACCGGGCGTTTTTCGATGCAGCACTTTGTGGCGCTCACCTCCACCAACACCGCGAAGATCTTCAACCTCTACCCGCGTAAAGGTGCGATTCGCGTGGGTGCCGATGCGGATCTGGTGCTGTGGGATCCCGAAGGCACACGGACGATTTCGGCGAAGACGCATCACCAACAGGTCGACTTCAACATCTTCGAAGGCAAGACCGTGCGCGGTGTGCCGAGCCACACGATCAGCCAGGGTCGGGTGGTCTGGGCAGACGGGGATTTGCGCGCCGAGCGTGGAGCCGGGCGTTATGTCGAACGGCCGGCGTATCCGGCGGTGTTTGATTTGCTGAGCAAACGGGCGGAGTTGAATCAGCCGGTTGCTGTGAAACGCTGAGATCGAGGCCTTCGGCCTTCGCGGGCAAGCCTCGCTCCTACGGTGGATCGCATTTCAAACTGTAGGAGCGAGGCTTGCCCGCGAAGAGGCCGGCCCAGACAACAAAAAAACCAATGCCCATCAGAGGCAGTTACCTCAAATAACCGTGAGGCCAACACCGTGATCAAGACCCTGACCCACCTCCCGCATCCCGTTGAGAATGCGGCCGCCCTCGCCGGCCACTTCACCGATCTGGCGCCGCCGCTCAACGATCGCCAGGCGCACCTGGAAGCCTCGCGCTGCCTGTATTGCTACGACGCGCCGTGCGTGAACGCCTGTCCGAGCGACATCGACATTCCCTCGTTCATCCGCAATATCCATCAGGACAACGTGCAAGGCGCGGCGCAAAAAATCCTCTCGGCGAACATCCTCGGCGGCAGTTGCGCCCGGGTCTGTCCGACCGAAATCCTCTGCCAGCAAGCGTGTGTGCGCAACAACGACCATGAATGCGCGCCCGTCTTGATCGGCCTCTTGCAACGTTACGCCGTGGACAACGCGCACTTTAGCGAACACCCCTTCCCGCGCGCGGCTGCAACCGGCAAACGCATCGCGGTGGTAGGGGCTGGTCCGGCCGGTTTGTCCTGCGCTCATCGCAGTGCCATGCACGGGCATGACGTGGTGATTTTCGAAGCACGGGAAAAGGCTGGTGGCCTCAACGAATACGGAATAGCCAAGTACAAACTGGTGGACGATTACGCACAGAAGGAGCTGGATTTCCTGTTGCAGATCGGTGGCATCGAAATCCGTCACGGGCAGAAACTCGGTGAAAACCTGACCTTGAGCGACCTGCATCAGCAATTCGACGCGGTGTTCCTCGGCCTCGGTCTCAATGCCAGCAAACAGCTTGGACTGAATCACGAGGACGCACCCGGCCTGCTCGCCGCCACCGAATACATCCGCGAGTTACGCCAGGCCGATGACCTGACACAACTGCCTTTGGCCGACCATTGCATCGTCCTCGGCGCCGGCAACACCGCCATCGACATGGCCGTGCAAATGGCCCGCCTCGGCGCGCATGACGTGAATCTGGTGTACCGCCGCGGTGTCGAGGACATGGGCGCCACCCACCATGAACAAGACATCGCCAAAGCCAATCAGGTGCGCTTGCTGACGTGGGCGCAACCCGAAGAAGTATTGCTCGATGCTCAAGGCCACGTGCGCGGCATGCGCTTCGCCCGCACACAGTTGGTGGAAGGTCGCCTGCAAACCACCGGCGAAACCTTCGAACTGGTCGCCGATGCGATCTTCAAAGCCATCGGCCAGGCCTTTGACTCAAGCGCCCTCAGCGACCCGCTGGCCCGTGAACTCAAGCGTCAGGGCGATCGGATTGCCGTCGATGAACAGCTGCGCACCAGCATCCCCGGCGTGTATGCCGGCGGCGACTGCACTAGCCTCGATCAGGACCTCACCGTGCAAGCCGTGCAGCACGGCAAGCTGGCTGCCGAGGCGATCAACGCTCAATTGATGCTCAACGTGGAGGCTGCGTAAATGGCCGATCTTTCGATTGTCTTCGCCGGCATCAAATCCCCCAACCCATTCTGGCTGGCCTCTGCGCCGCCGACTGACAAGGCCTACAACGTGGTCCGCGCCTTTGAGGCCGGCTGGGGTGGCGTGGTCTGGAAAACCCTGGGTGAAGACCCGGCGGCGGTCAACGTGTCGTCGCGCTACTCGGCGCATTTCGGCGCCAACCGTGAAGTGCTGGGCTTCAATAACATCGAGCTGATCACCGACCGCTCGCTGGAGATCAACCTGCGGGAAATCACCCAGGTGAAAAAGGATTGGCCGGACCGCGCCTTGATCGTGTCGCTGATGGTGCCCTGCGTCGAAGAATCCTGGAAACACATCCTGCCGCTGGTGGAAGCCACCGGCGCCGACGGCATCGAGCTGAACTTCGGCTGCCCTCACGGCATGCCGGAACGGGGCATGGGCGCGGCCGTCGGTCAGGTGCCGGAGTATGTCGAGCAGGTCACCCGCTGGTGCAAGACGTATTGCTCGCTGCCGGTAATCGTCAAGCTCACGCCGAACATCACCGACATCCGCGTTGCCGCCCGCGCGGCCCATCGCGGCGGTGCCGATGCGGTGTCGCTGATCAACACGATCAACTCGATCACCAGCGTTAACCTGGAACGCATGGTCGCCAATCCCATCGTCGGCAGCCAAAGCACTCACGGTGGTTATTGCGGCTCGGCGGTGAAGCCGATTGCGTTGAACATGGTCGCCGAGATTGCACGCGACCCGCAGACTCAAGGCTTGCCGATCTCCGGTATTGGCGGCATCGGCAACTGGCGCGACGCGGCGGAATTCATCGCGCTGGGCAGCGGCTCGGTGCAGGTGTGCACGGCGGCGATGCTGCATGGTTTCCGGATTGTCGAGGACATGAAGGACGGTTTGT
The DNA here is from genome assembly GCF_019946675.1 of Pseudomonas sp. BF-B-15. Lineage (NCBI taxonomy): Bacteria > Pseudomonadati > Pseudomonadota > Gammaproteobacteria > Pseudomonadales > Pseudomonadaceae > Pseudomonas > Pseudomonas sp. BF-B-15. The sequence goes on along the minus strand of NZ_JAGYFZ010000132.1, from coordinate 2,525 downwards.
CACGCTGGATGGACAGCAAGGGCTACGCCAGCGTGTCGGAATTTTCCGGGCGCGCGGTGGGCAATACCACGGACTGGAAGTACCTGGACATCAACTATCAGGTGATCGCGAAAATTGACCAGGAGGCGTGTATCGGTTGCGGTCGCTGCCATATCGCTTGCGAAGACACCTCGCACCAGGCGGTGGCCAGCCTCAGGCAGGCGGATGGGACGCACAAATATGAAGTGATCGATGACGAGTGTGTGGGCTGCAATTTGTGCCAGATCACTTGCCCGGTGCAGGACTGCATCGAGATGGTGCCGATGGAGAACGGGAAGCCGTTTCTGGATTGGAATCATGATCCGAGGAATCCGTATCATGTCGCCGTCTAAAATCTGCTGCGCCTGATCTGACGCCTTCGCGGGCAAGCCTCGCTCCTACAGGTACAGCGCGGTACCTGTAGGAGCGAGGCTTGCCCGCGAAGAGGCCATCAGCAACACCCGAGATATCAGGGCTCCAACCCGATCCCGCGCAAAATCACGCTCGTCACCGTCTGCACCGCCCGCTCGAACTGCATGTCCGACAGCGGCTGGTGATCGTTCAGAATATTCACCTGATGATCAAAGTCGGCGTAATGCTGAGTCGACGCCCAGATCATGTACAGCAGGCTGGAAGGCTCCACCGGCAGGATGCGTTTGTCGTCCACCCACTGGCGAATTTTCGCTTCTTTCATCTTGGCCCAGTCGTACAGGCTGGCGTCGAGTTTCTCACCCAGCGTCGGCGCGCCGTGGATGATTTCGTTGGCCCAGACTTTCGAGCCGTAAGGCCGGCTGCGCGAGTGGTTCATCTTGGCGCGGATGTAACTGCTGAGCACCACGCGCGGGTCATCGAACATCTCGAAGCACAGCGCATCCTGCTTCCACACTTCAAGCAAATCGAACAGCACGGCACTGTAGAGCTCGGTCTTGGTGCTGAAGTAGTAATGCAGATTGGAGCGCGGCAGTTGCACTTCGGCGGCGATATCCGCCATGGCAGTGCCGCCGAAACCTTTTTCGGCGAAGACCTTTTCGGCCCCGAGCAGAATTTTTTCGACGTTACTGCGGCGAATCTCGATCTTGTGATTGCCCATGAGGGCTCCCTGACAACAGCGTTGCTCAAGACTAGCATCCGCCCTACATCGCGGCGACAGCGGAAAACGAAACTTCGTACACCCGCCCGCTCACGCTCGCAGTTAAACTGTCGCCCTTCTTCGAACCTGCCTCTGAGGTATCCACGATGCTTTTCAAGAAAACCCTGACCGCCGCCGCCCTGCTCGGCTCACTGCTCGCCGCTTCGTCGGTGTTTGCCCATGCCCATCTGAAAAGCCAGACGCCGGCTGCCGACAGCACCGTCAGTGCACCGTCGGATTTGCGCCTGGTGTTCTCCGAAGGTGTCGAAGCGGCATTCACCAAAGTCACGATCAGCAAGGACGGCGCCAACGTTGCGGTGAAAGGCCTGGCCACCGAAGGCAGCGATAAAAAGACCCTGGTCGTGACCCCGGCTGCGCCACTGGCGGCGGGCGCCTACAAAGTCGAATGGCATGCGGTGTCGGTCGATACCCACAAAAGCGAAGGCGCCTACAGCTTCAAGGTTGGCCAGTAATTCATGACGAGCGCGATGGTGCTGTGCCGCTTCCTGCATTTCACCGTGGTGCTGATGCTGTTCGGGGTCTGGGTATTCAGGCCGCTGCTGTTGGGTCATGAGGCGTTGCTGGACAAAACGCTGGCGCGAGTCAGCCGCTGGCTCGCCTCGGTCGCATTGGTCAGCTGCATCGCCTGGCTGCTGCTGATCACCGTCAGCATGGCCGGTGCGTGGGAGGCAGCGTTCGATCCGTCGACCTTGCGCCTGGTGCTGGGCAATACGTTTTTCGGCCAGGTCTGGCGCTGGCATCTGCTGCTCAATGGTTTGCTGATGGTTGTGCTGCTGACGCCGCTTCACGCCAGCCTGCCCTTGCGCCTGGTCCTCGGCGGCCTGCTGCTGGCGACGTTGGCGCCGGTCGGTCACGGCGCGATGCTCGATGGCCTCAGCGGCCAGTTGCTGATCCTCAATCAAATCATTCACCTGACCTGCGTCGGAGCCTGGCTCGGTGGCTTGTTGCTGCTGGTGATGATCCTGCGGCAACCGGCTGGCCATGCTGTCCGCGAAATACTGCAACGCTTCAGCGGCGTCGGTTATGCGCTGGTGGCGGGACTGGTGATCACCGGGTTGATCAATGTGCGGGTGCTGACCGGGCAGTTCTGGCCGACCCCGTTGCTGTCCGGGTTTGCCTTGATTCTGCTGATCAAGGTGCTGCTGGTGAGTGCGATGCTGGGGTTGGCGCTGTTCAATCGGCAGCGGATCAAGGAGTGCGAGCAGCGCATGGCGACGCTCAAAACCAGCGTGATTATGGAGTGGCTGCTGGGCATTGGCGCGGTGGCGGCAGTCTCCCTCCTGGGCACCATGCCCCCGATGATTACCGGATAAAACACGCCCCTGTAGGAGCCGGCTTGCCGGCGATGGCGTACTTG
>NZ_JAGYFZ010000131.1:0-14602 GCF_019946675.1 Pseudomonas sp. BF-B-15 | reverse complement strand
TTCGGGATTGGAGGTTCTCGCCAAACCTGTAGGAGCCCGGCTTGCTGGCGATGGCGATCTGGCGGACGCCTTCGCCGGCAAGCCTGGCTCCTACAACATCGCAGGGGAGGATTCGGGATTGGGGTTCACGCCACACCTGTAGGAGCCGGCTTGCTGGCGATGGCGATTTCACGGGCGCCTTCGCCGGCAAGCCTGGCTCCTACAAAATCGCGGGCGTGTCCGGGACTGGGTTTACGTCGGGTTGAGACAGGCATGAAAAAGCCCAACCTGAAGAGGTTGGGCCGAGGTATTGAACAGGCATGTGTTTCCGTTCACTGGCGCGTATCCATCATTTTGTCGGCGAGCGCCTTGGCTCTTTCAATCAACAGATTCTGCCTGTCCTCATGAGTGGCCCCTCCTACAACCGGCGCCGTCAGATTGCTTTCCGCAATCAGCGCAGCGCAAAAATATTGATCCCAGACAGCTTTGTCCGCGGACGTCTGTGCGGTCATTCGGTCGGCAATCATCTCCGGCTCCTCCTGATGAAGTAGCACTGCCAGTTTACGCCCGATTCAAGCACATCCAAATGTCACCATTCGTCGCTAATGTAGACGCGACAAAGAATTGCCACAGCCTCTGGCGCAGGGATTGCAATCGCCGGTCGTAATCGCCCGGAAACGACGTAATTCTGACGCGACAACCATCAAATCAATATTTTGGACGCCAGCCATGCGCTGGGTCTTTTACCCGGAGATGTAACGTGTCAACTCTCAACGAAATCGCAGCGAACCACGCGAAAATGGCGAAAAAACTGGCGGGAGAGTCGACCGAAATGTGTGAGCGACAGCCGCTGGTAGTGGGTGGGTTTGAGGTCACTTCCGTTGTTGATGAGCAACCCCATGTGCCCATGCACCTCATCGTTGCCGGGCAGGACAACCATCTCGTCCAGGCTGCTGGCTACTTGCCCTGAGTTATTTCGACAGACTCAACGACATCGCCGCGACGTTTACGCAGACCTGAAACGAAAAAAGGGATCAAGCATCTGGATGCATGATCCCCTTTGACGGATATGAAACAGCGGACTTCGCGATCAGTGGTCAGGGTTGACGTAGCATCCGCCGCGCCTTTCAGCTCGATTCGCTTTCCCGAATGAGCTTCTTGTTAATCTTCCCGACGCTGGTTTTAGGGATCTCGGCGACGAACCTGAACCGCTTGGGGATCGCCCATTTATTGATACGGCCACGCTCGACAAACCCTTGCAGGTGCACCTCCAGCATCTTGCGGTCGAGGTATTGCCCAGGCTCGCACACCACCAGCGCCATCGGCCGTTCGCCCCATTGCTCGTCCGCAATGCCCACGACTGCGACCGACATGACGGCCGGGTGTTCGCTGATCAGGCTTTCCAGTTCCAGGGAGCTGATCCACTCCCCGCCCGTCTTGATGACATCCTTGATTCGATCTTTGATTTCCACCCCTCCCAAAGGGTCAATGGAGGCCATGTCGCCGGTGTGCAGCCAGCCGTTGTGCCAAAGCTCTGCCCCCTTTTCGGGCTCCTTCAAATAGCCTTGGGTCAACCAAGGCGCGCGCACCACGATCTCGCCCAGGGACTCTCCGTCATGGGCAACGTCATTGCCATTGGCATCGATGATTTTCAGGTCGACCATCGGCACGGTTGTGCCAGTCTTGATGCGGGTCGCCAGTTGGGCTTGCGTGGATTGTGCGAGGTCTTCGTCGCGCAGGTAAGTCAGGCACAGCAACGGGCAGGTTTCCGACATGCCATAACCGCTGTGTACCTGAATACCTTTGGCACTCGCTTCACTGGCGATGCCCAAGGTCAGCGCGCTGCCGCCCAGGAGCATTTTCCAGCCATCAAAACAAGTCCGTTGCGCTTCCTCGCAGTTCAGGATCATTTGCAAAATGGTCGGCACACAGTGGGAGAACGTGACCTTCTCCTCTCGATACAGCCTGACCAGGCTGTTGGGCTCGTAGCGGCCGGGGTACACCTGCTTGATGCCCATCAGGGTGGCGACATAGGGCACACCCCAGGCATGCACGTGAAACATCGGTGTGATCGGCATGTAGACATCATCGGAGCGCAGCAGCGGCACCCCCTGGTAGACGCCCAAAGTGCCCACGGCATTCAAGGTGTGCAAGACCAATTGGCGGTGGGTGAAATACACGCCTTTAGGGTCGCCAGTAGTGCCCGTGGTGTAGAAAAGGGTCGCCACCGAGTTTTCATCGAAATCGGGAAAGTCGTACTGGTCTGCGGCCCCGGCCAACAGGTTTTCATATTCCCCCAGCACCGGCAGCGACGTGGGAGTGGCTGTGTCGTCCGTAAGCTGCAAGTAACCTTTGACGGTGTTGAGTTGCCCCTGAATCTGTTCAACCAGAGGCAGGAAATCGTCATGCACGAGCACCAGGTCGTCCTCGGCATGGTTCATGGTGAAGAGCACCTGATCCGGCGAAAGACGAATGTTCACGGTGTGCAGCACCGCGCCGATCATCGGCACGGCAAAGAAACATTCCAGGTAGCGATGGCTATCCCAGTCAAGCAGGGCCACCGTGTCCCCGGCCTTGACGCCGGCAGCGGTCAAGGCGTTGGCCAGCTTGCGTATCCGCTGGTTGAGCGTCTGGTAGCTGTAGCGCAGCTTGTCGGCATACACGATTTCCCGGCCCGGCTCGTAGCGCACGCCGGACAACAACAATTGCTTGATCAGCAAGGGATAGGCGTAGGCGCCGTCGGCGGGCGGAATTATTTTTGTCGCCATCATGGTTGTGGTTCCCGGTCCTTTTTTACGTGGGCTCAGAACTGCTCTGCATCCAATTTATAGAGGCATTCGCTGCCAGCCTTGGCCGACGCGCTCAACGAGTGGATACGTGGCAGCAGACGGGCGAAGTAGAAGCGTGCAGTGGCCAGTTTGCTGACATAGAACGCGTCCTTGGAATGCGTGCTCATGGCCGCTTTGGCCATTCGCGCCCACATGTAGGCGTACGCGGTGTAGCCGAACACGTGCAGGTATTCGACCGAAGCCGCGCCGATTTCATTCGGGTTGTTCTGGGCTCGGTCCAGCAACCATGCGGTCAGTTCGTCGAGGGTGTCGACGGCGGCGTTCAACGGTCTGGTGAACTCGCCGAGGTCAGCGCAGGCATTGGCGGTAAAGTTGCGGATCTCCGAAGCGAACAGCCGGTAGAGCGCCCCGCCGCTGCCGACGATTTTGCGCCCGGCCAGGTCCAGTGACTGGATACCGTTGGTGCCTTCGTAGATCTGGGTGATGCGCACATCGCGAACCAATTGCTCCTGGCCCCATTCGCGGATATAGCCATGGCCGCCGAAGATCTGCTGGCCATGCACGGTGGTTTCCAGCCCCATGTCGGTGAGGAACGCCTTGGCCACAGGGGTCAGAAGCGACACCAGTTCCTGGGCGCGACTGCTGATTGACTCGTCTTCGCTGTACTTGGCGGTATCCAGCTGCAGGGCCACGTAGCTGGAAAACGCCCGCCCGCCTTCGTTCAAGGCCTTCATGGTCAACAGCATCCGTCGTACATCCGGGTGAACGATGATCGGATCGGCGGCTTTGTCCTTGTTCTGCGCGCCCCTCGGCGAACGGCTTTGCAGGCGGTCACGGGCGTATTCGACGGCGTTCTGGTACGAGCGTTCGCCTTGCGCAAGGCCCTGAATACCCACGCCCAGACGTTCGTAATTCATCATGGTGAACATCGCCGCCAACCCTTTGTTAGGTGCGTCGACGATCCAGCCGGTGGCACCGTCAAAGTTCATCACGCACGTGGCGGAGGCCTTGATGCCCATCTTGTGCTCGATGGAACCGCAGGACAGCGAGTTGCGCTCGCCCAGCGAGCCATCGGCATTGACCAGCACCTTGGGCACCAGGAACAGCGAAATGCCTTTCGGTCCCGCCGGTGCATCCGGCAAGCGCGCCAGTACCAGGTGAATGATGTTTTCGGTCAGGTCGTGCTCACCGCCGGTGATGAATATCTTGCTGCCGCTGATCTTGAAACTGCCGTCGGCCTGAGGTTCGGCACGGGTGCGAATCAGGCCCAGGTCTGTGCCGGCATGCGCTTCGGTCAGGCACATCGAGCCGGTCCAGGTGCCGTCGTACAGGTTCGGCAAGTAGGTGGCTTTCAGTGCTTCGCTGGCGTGAGCATTGATCGACAGGCACGCGCCGGCCGTCAGCATCGGGTACAGGCCGAAGGACAGGCTGGCCGAATTGACCATCTCTTCAACCTGGGCCGAAATGGCCTTGGGCATGCCCATGCCGCCGAACCGTGGATCGCCACCTACGCCCACCCAGCCACCTTCGGCAAAAGCCTTGTAGGCGGCGGCAAAACCATCCGGTGCCGTCACCGAGCCATTGCTCCAGGTGCAGCCTTGTTCATCGCTGCTGCGGTTCAGCGGTGCAATCACTTCGGCGCTGATCTTGCCGGCTTCTTCGAGGATCGCGGCGGCCGTTTCTTCATCGATCACCTCGGCCAGGCCAGGCAATTTGGCCCACAACCGGGACACCTGGAAAACCTCGTTGAGTACGAAGTGCATGTCACGCAAAGGAGCTTTGTAATCAGACATCGTTGGCTTACTCGGAAGTGGTCAGGGCATGAGGCATGCCCGGACGTTGAGAGATTTCGGTGTTGTCGGCTTGCGCAACAGGGCCGGGCGCCAGCGCCCGTTCGCGCAACAGGAAATAAGACAGGGCAGGAATCAGCACCAGCGCACCCAGCATGTTCCACAGGAACATGAAGGTCAGCAGGATGCCCATGTCAGCCTGGAACTTGATCGGCGACCAGACCCAACACACCACGCCAGCCGCCAGGGTGATGCCCACCAGCCCGACCACCCGGCCGGTGAAGGACACCGCATTGCGGTAGGCCTGGGACAGCGGCAAGCCCTGGCGCTGGAAGTGCAGTTGCACGCTGAGCAGGTACAAGGCGTAGTCAACACCGATGCCCACGCCGAGGGCGATCACCGGCAAGGTCGCAACCTTTACGCCGATCCCCATGGCGACCATCAGCGCTTCGCAAAGGATCGAGGTCAGTACCAGTGGCAACAGCGCCACCAGCGTGGCGCGCCAGCTGCGGAAGGTGATCAGGCAAAACAGCGTCACCGCCGCGTAGACGTAAAGCAACATGGTGCGATTGGCTTCGCGCACGACGATGTTGGTCGCTGCTTCGATGCCCGCGCTGCCGGCCGCCAACAGAAACTGACGATCTTCGGTGCTGTTTTCCTTGGCGAACTTGTCGGCAATCGCCACCACCGCATCCAGCGTTTCAGCCTTGTGATCCTTGAGGAACGTGATCACCGGCATCAGCGAGCAGTTGTTGTTGAACAGCTCAGGCGAGTTGACCGAGGCCTGCTGCGCGGCGTAGTTGAGCACGTCCTGGTTACGCTGGATGCTGTTGAGCTTGGGGTTGCCTTCATAGGTGCCGGCAGTGATCTGCCGCACGGCGTTGACCAGCGAGGTCGTCGCCTGTACGCCTGGATACTGTTGCAGCTCCCAGGCCAAACGATCGGCAAGGACCAACGTCTTGTAGTTCAGACAGCCTTCCGGCGCGGTCTTGATCATCACCGCGAACAGGTCGCTGGACAGCGCGTAATGCTGGGTGATGTAGGCGTTGTCGCGGTTGTAGCGCGAGTCGGCACGCAGCTCCGGCGCACCGCTTTCGAGATCGCCGATCTTCAGGTTGAGGCTGACCATGAAGCCGCCGATGCCCATCAACACGGCGACCAATACTGCGCCGGTCGCCCACTTGGCGGTGGTGAAGCGGTCGAGCAGGTCCCAGAGTTTGCCGAAGCCCTTGTGGTGTTCGGCGCGGGTGTCGATTTTCAGCGCGCGTTCGGCAGCCTTGGCGCCAACACCGACATAGGACAGCGCCACCGGCATCAGCAACAGCGAGGTGAAGATCAGCACCGCGACGCCGATGCTGGCGGTGATCGCCAGGTCCTGGATCACCGGAATGTCGATCAGCATCAGCACCGCAAAACCCACGGCGTCAGCCAGCAACGCGGTGACGCCGGCGATGAACAAGCGGCGGAAGGTATAGCGCGCGGCAATCAGTTTGTGAGTGCCCCGGGCGATGTCCTGCATGATGCCGTTCATCTTCTGTGCGGCGTGGGACACACCAATGGCGAAGATCAAAAACGGCACCAGCACCGAGTACGGGTCGATGGCATAACCGAGCCAGGCGACGATACCCAGTTGCCAGACCACCGCAATCAGCGAGCAGCCGACCACCAGCAACGTGCTGCGCACGCAACGGGTGTAGGCATAGATGATCGCCAGCGAAGTGATGACCGCCAGGCCGAAAAACATCATCACCTGAATCAGGCCATCGATCAGGTCGCCCATCAGTTTGGCGAAGCCGATTACCCGAACCTTGTATTGGCCCTTGCCCTCTTCCCCGGATTTGCGCGCCGCGCTGTCGCCGGCGAATTCGATCTTGTCGCGCAACTGCTCTTCGAGCATCTGCGAGAACGCGTGATAGTTGATGGGCTGACCACCGGCGGCGGCTTTGTCCAGCAGCGGCACGATCAGCATGCTCGATTTGAAGTCGCTGGCCACCAGGCTGCCGACAAGACCGGCGCGGGAGATGTTCTGGCGCAGTTGTTCGATTTGTTCAGGCTGACCGGAATAGGTATCGGGCATCACCGGGCCACCCTGGAAACCATCCTCGGTGACTTCGGTCCAGCGCACCGCCGGGCTCCACAGGGATTTCATCCACGCGCGGTCGACGCCTTCGGTGAGGAACAGCTGGTCGTTGACCTGCTTGAGTACGTCGAGGTAAGCGGGGTCGAAAATATCACCCTGGGTGTTCTCGACCACCACGCGCACCGAGTTGCCCAGGCCACGCAGCGACTGGCGGTTTTCCAGGAAATTCTGGATGTACGGCTGGCTCTGCGGAATCATTTTTTCGAAGCTTGGGCGCAGCTCCAGGCGTGTCACGGCCATGAAACCCAGCACCACGGTGGCCAGTGCCATCAGCAGCATGAACAGCGGCCGATAGTTGAACACCCACCGTTCGAGGAGGTTGCCGGAGTGCTGGTCGAAATCCCGCAGGTCGCGGATTACCGGCATGGCGTCTTGTTTGATATTGCCCATGTCTGGGTTCTCGCTCTTAGGGTTCGAGGGCTAGCGTCTGGGCGCCACGGCTGCCCGCGACCACCAACGCACCAGCAACGGACTGGGTAACACCGGCGACCGGGATCGGCACCGGTTGGCGCAACAGGTGCAATTGCGCGCCCGTGCCCTGGCTGACCAGCATCTGCCCACCCTGGGTGAACAGACGGTAGTCGCCACGGGCATCGATCAGGCCAGCGGTGATGCTGACGTGCAGGCCGGTGTCGAGTGCCGTCCAGTGATGGCCACCATCGATGCTGCGCAGGACGTTGCCGCGCAGGCCATAGACGAGCGCTTCGCCAGGCTTGCCGAGCACGCCGAAGAAGCTGCCTTGATACGGCGTCGGCACGGCGGTGAAGCGCTGGGTGTTGTCATCCCATTTGAGCAACAGGCCTTGTTCGCCGGCGATGTACAACGCGTCGCCAGTGGAAGCGATGGCGTTGAGGTGGAAACCTTGCGGGTTGTCTGTGCGATCCTGAAATGGCGTCCAGCTCTGACCACCGTCCTCGGTGCGCAGGATCAGGTTGAACACGCCGACCACATAACCGACTTTGTCGTTGGCGAACCATGTGTCGAGCAGCGGTTTGTCTGCGCCCTGCTCGATCAACCGCTGGCCTTCGGCAACCAGCAACGGCCATTGCTCATTGCCCGGTTCGGCACTGGCCAACGCCGTGTAATGCTTGACCAGCAAGGCGCCGATCTGACGGCCGTCGAGCTGCTTTTGCCAGGTCGCGCCGGCGTTGCTGCTGTGCAGCACCACACCGTCGTTGCCCACCGCCCAACCTTGGGTGGCGGTCGGAAAATTCACCGCCGTGAGATCGGCACTGACCGGCACCGCTGCCTGCTGCCAGTGCTTGCCGGCATCATCGGAAAACAGAATATGGCCACGCTGGCCGACGGCGATCACGCGCTCACCGGCGCGAGCCATGCCGGACAACGGGCTGTTGATGGCCAAGGCACTGACTCTGGCGGGCAGGTCCAGCACATCGACGTAATCAGCCGCGAGGGTGACGCCCTGCAACAGGCCGAGCACAACGCCAAACGCCACCTGCAAATAATTCTTATACGAACACATACCGCGTCCTCTTCGGAAAACCTGGCGCCCACGCCGTCGGCGCACGGCCCACCGCCTTGTGAGCGGTGGACCTTGTAGGCGCTTTTTTGCGGTTGGCTTAGCGAATGCCGCTGCCGGCCAGGGATTCCGACGACCATTGGGCCTTGGAAAGCGGATCGATGTACTTGATGCCGCCATAAGGCCCGACCACGCCGTTGATGTTGTAGGAACCACCGACCAGGTCGTAAATCATGAAGGGCGTGGAGTCCGGGACCTGCTTGTCGTAGCTCTGGCTGAGGAAGGCGAAGGAGCCACGGTACAACTGACCACGAGCGTCGTATTGATCCGAGGCCAGAGCGGTCCAGCTGTCTTCATCAAGGTAGAAGCGGCGCTTCTGATAAATGTGGCGGGAGCCGGCCTTGAGGTTGCCCTCCACCACCCAGACGCGGTGTTTTTCCCAGCGCACGAAGTCCGGTGCCAGGTGATTGGCGGTGGTCAGCGACTTCGGATCCTGGGCGTAGGTCAGCTTGTAGGTGTTGTAGGGCACAATCATTTCCTGCTTGCCCACCAGCTTCCAGTCGTAACGGTCCAGCGCGCCGTTGAACACGAAAACATCGTCGTAGGTGCCCGCGCCGGCGGTGCCTGGGTTAGGCGTGTCGTAAGCCAGGTTCGGTGCCAGTTTGACCCGACGCTGACCCGGCAGGTACTGCCAGGCGCGGCGCGGTTGCTGCAGCGGGTTGGCGGCGTCCTTGAGCATCACCGCTTCACCGGCCCGGCGTGCAGGGCCGGTGTACGACAGCTTCATCTGGTAGTACACGTCGGCGCTGCTGATTGGCTGCGCCAGGTTTTCGTAGATTGGGTAGGAGATGAACGCCTGCCCGGTGGTGGCCAGGCTTGGCACGCCAGCGGAGTCAACGTTCCAGGAGTCGTACTTGGAGTTGATGCTCACGCCTTGATAGCGCAGCAGGAAGTTCCACATCGCTTCGCTGCCCGATTGCGGGATCGGGAACGGCACCCCCGGCAGCACGTTATCGATGGCCAGACCGCCTTCGAGGGACTTGGCGCCGCTGGCATTCTTCACACCGTTATCGAGGATGGCTTTTGGCAGCGAAACGGTGCGGTGGGTCGGGTATACGTCGACACGGTAAGTCGGGAAACGCTTGGCCAGTTCCACCGTGGTAGCACTGAGCATGCCCTTGTACTGATCGACGTTTTTTCCGTCGATCACCAGCAACGGTTTTTCACTGGCATACGGATCCGGGCGCATGCTGTCACCGGATTTGAAACTGGCCGGCGGCGTGGTCAGGCCACCGTCGTAGGCAGGGATGGAACCATCAGCGTTCCCGGCCTTTTCGGCGCCCACCAGGGTCAGGCTGCTGCCCAACTTGGCAGCGTCCTGGGTTGAAACAGCGGCCTGTGCCTGAGCGGCCAGGACCATGGCCAGCGAAGCGGCCAACACGGTTTTTGCGAATTTCATCTTGTTATTCTCCTGCTTGCATTGAGCAAATCAGTGTTGAATCAAAAAGTGGTTTTCATCGTCAGGTAAACGGCGCCACGGTCCTCAGTCGTTGCACCACCACCGGAAAAGGCCGAGTAGCCACCGGCGAAACAGGCGTAGTTTTCGTTACCGCTAAAGGCGTTCGGCGCAGCGCCATCACCTCCGGTCGGGCCGGTACTCACACCACTGACATTGCACTTGTCGGTCTTGCCGAAAGAGTCCACGTACTTCAGGTCGACAAAGTATTTGTTGTACACAACGGCCCCGAGACCGATGGCGTAGTTACCGGTGTCTTTGGCACCGCCACCGGAGACCGGTGAAACGCCATCGAGACCGACGTTGATGGACATCGGCGCGTTGAGGTCGACACCGGGAAACACCTGGTACCAGGTTGGTGTGAAGTTGACCGCGATGCCCCAGTTGTCCCGGGTTGGCTGGTCGATACCGCGGTAGGTGCCCTTGCCTTTGTAGAGCGCCTCGTTCTTGCTATCGAGCTTGAGCAGGTTGCTGTAATACAACTCGCCAAGCAGGGTTGCCGAATCGAATACAGGCGTTTTGGCAATGGTCATCAGACCGTTGAGCGTCCAGTGCAAGGTGTCGCCGGTGGCGGCCATGCTGTCGCCTTTCTGCGGGGTGTCATAAACCACACCGGTGGCAGCCGTACGCGCCGGCAACAGGCCAAGACCCGCGCCCAGGCCCAGCGGACTGTTAGTGCTGACAACTGCCGGAATACTCGCCAGCGGCATGTTGTGACGAATGTTCAGGTCCGAACCCACGCTCACCCCGCCCACATCCTTGGACAGGCTCAGGCCAACGATCTTGATGTTGTCGGCATAGGCCATTTGATAGGTGGCGGTGCTCAGCGAGTTGAGCGTATTGATCACCGCGGGCACTTGCCCTGCCGGGCGAGTTCCGTTCGGGTTGGCCGAACTCAGGCCTCGGGCATCCAGCCAGGCTTGCGGGAGGATTTCCGAGGTTTCGCGGTAGTAGACGCCGAGGGTGCCGTCCAGCCAGGCGGGCGACCACTTGGCCATGAGGCCCCAGTCGCCGCGCTTGTCCGGCGTCAGGTCATGCCCGCGACGCACGTTGGTCAAGCCGTTGCACGGCGCCAGGCCGCAACCCAGAGGGCTGCCAGGCACGACAGCATTAGTGTTACCCAGCAGGAACGACTGCGCGCCGAAACCGACCAGGTCGGAGCCGCCGTAGTAGGTGCCGGCTTCCGGCAGGCGTGCGGCGTCCCAGTCGAGAAAGTACTGGGCGGCCACGGTCAGTTCGGGATTGATCGTGAAGGACATCGACAGCTGATTGCGCGGAACGAACAGTTCCTTGGCTTCGGTGCCCGGCGACGCGGCCAGCTTGGCCAGGTCCAGGCCGGACTGGCCGTAGCTGATCGAATGCACCGGGTTGAGAATGGTCTCGCCCCAGAACACGTTGTGCTGGCCGGCCTTGAAGCTCAGCATCGACTCCTCGCCCACTTCGGTGCTGTAGAACACGAAGGCGTCGAGGATTTCGCCGGACGGGCCGGTGTAGTAACGCTGGGCATAGTTGCTCAGGTGCGGGCTGCCGTTGCCGACGTTGTCATTGGTGACCCCGGCCAGGCGCGGGTCGTTGGCGACCAGGCCCGAGGTTGAACCGTTGCCGTTGACGAACGGGTTCGAATTGGAACCGGTGTTCTCGTAGGCCTTGTCGTACCAACTGGCGGCGCTGACGCGAAAGCCCATGTGGTTCTGGTAGACCACGTCCATCTCGGTCAACAGGTCGACGCGGTTGGTGATGTTGGTCCCGGCCTTGCGGAAGTTGTAGTCGCCGTCATTGTTGTTGGGCGTGCCCAACATGCGCTTGTCCGCGCTTTCAGTGCGTACGCCGTAGTTGTACTTGACGGTGTTATCCAGGCGAACGGTCCAGTCCGGGTTACCTGTCTCGATCTCTGCCGCATGGGCCATCGGCACCGTTGCCGCGAGAATGGCTGAGGCCAGCAAGGTGTAGCGTGAAGCGGTGAACCCGTGACTCTTATTGTTGTGCATTGCGTTGTCTCCGCCATTTTGTATTTGTTTTAAGCGCAGCCGCCCTCGCGCACCCTCTTGTTCCAGAGGTTTGCGTTTTTCAGGAGTGAGGGCAAATGCCGGATGGCGCGAGCCAACCGGCGCCTGAACTAGCGATCCAGCTCGAGGATGAGGGCTTCGGCTTGCGGCCAGTGCCCGTACCCGGCAGCAGGATTGAGATGACCGACATCGCCCAGATTGAGTAGCTCACTGCCCCAGCCTTCAGCCAGGTGCGTAACGGCTTCCAGGCTGGCGAGGTGGTCGTTGGTACTGGCGGCCACCAGGCTGCGAAATGGCAGCGGCCCTTTGGGTAGAGGATCCCAACCCTGGCTACGCAGGGTTTCAGGCGATGGGTAGCCTGACGGCCAAGGGGCATCGAGGTCAGGTGGAGCAGCCAGCAGCGCGCCCTTGATCGGCCGGCGGTACTGAGCGGCCCAGTGCGCGACCATCAGTACGCCGGCGCTATGGGCGACCAGGATCACCGGCCCGTCGATCTGCTCCAGCGCGTGCTGGATCGCTTGCACGCGCTTGTTGCAATCGAGCTTGTCGGTCTCCTGCGGCGGCACACTACGTACCTTGCTCAGCCTGGCTTCAAGCAACGTCTGCCAATGTTCGGCAACGTGCTCGCGCAGGCCCGGTACGATCAGAACGGTTGCGGCAGTTTGCAGTTTGTCCACTTCAGCACCTACGCTTTCTCGATGACTCGACTGGCTCTGTGGCCAGGGGCTTTTTGTAGGACTGACATTAAAGAGCGCCCACCCCAGGCGCTTTTCATTGGACGTCAGGCACTTTTCTTTTCATGACAGATTTCCAGGTATTGGCGCGCGCCGACCACTGGTCGAAAATCCCCACAGGTTCTCTGTAGCTCACTGTAATCAATGGGTGTGCGTCGATTGCTCCACGACAACGGAGGTGATTGCGGACAGAAACTGGCGAGCGCCCTCGACAACATCGCAACTGTTCAATCGCTGATGTGCTGGATATAGTCGCCACGCTCATCTGAATCGCAACCGGCCCAGGAAAGACCTTCGCATGCCCAAGCTTGTTCGCGCCGCCGTCTTGACCAACTACCTGGAGGTTACTCAGTACCTGGGGTTCAACCCGCGCGATGTACTGGCCGGCGTCGGCTTGAGCAAAGCCCTGCTGCAAGCCCCCGAACATCGCATTCCCATCGATGCCGCCGTGCGTCTGCTGGAGGACTCAGCCGCCGCCAGCGGCTGCCAGAACTTCGGCCTGAGCATGGCCGAGTCGCGCCAGCTCTCGGACTTCGGCGTGGTCAGCCTGCTGCTCAGCCATCAGCGCACGCTGCGTGATGCCTTGCAGGTGGTGGTGCATTACCGGCACTTGATGAATGATTCGCTGGCCATCTTCATTGAAGAGGCCGGCAAGATGGTGATCATTCGCGAAGAGGTGGTCACCGACTCGCCGATGCCCAGTCGACAGGCCACCGAGCTTGCCATCGGCGTGATGTTCCGCCTGTGCGCCGCCCTGCTCGGCTCTCACTGGCATCCCTACAGCGTCAATTTCACCCACCAGCCCCCCGACAACCTTCAACTGCATCGTCGCCTGTTCGGCTGCACCCTGGAGTTCGGCAGTGAGTTCAACGGCATTGTCTGCGCAGGTGCCAGCCTGGACATGACCAACGCCAATGCCGACCCGGCCATGGCCCGTTACGCCCAGAGCTACCTCGATTCGCTGCAAAGCCACCAAGGCACTTCGATGCTGTTCGAAGTGCGCAAGGCCATCTACCTGCTGCTGCCCATGGGCCGCGCCACCATCGAGCAAGTCGCGCAGAGCCAGGGCATGAACGTTCGCACCCTGCAACGTCGCCTGAAGGATGATGGCTGTGCGTTCAACGATGTGATCAACGATGTGCGCCGCGACCTGGTGCTGCGTTATCTGGACAACCCGAATTACACGCTTGGTCGCATTGCTGACATGCTTGGCTACTCGATGGCGAGTTCGTTTACGCGGTGGTTCATCAGCCAGTTCGGCATGCCGCCGGCGACGTGGCGGGTGCAAAAGCAGGGTTCGGCAAAAGCCCCGACGGACGTTGCCCCACCCAAACCCTACTGATATCGCGCCTGTTGTAGGAGTGAGCCAGACAGCCGACCAATCTCTTTCAGGTGTACATATCCATTGCTGCGGTAACGGCGGCTTATGGTTTCGCCCTTACGGCGAGTCACTTGCAGAAGCGGCAAGTAACCAAGCGCTCTTGCCCCTTTCGTTCGGTGCCTCGCTAATGCTCGGCATGCCCTCGCTCCGGCCCTGCTCCGTGGGCCCGCCGCCATCGGCCATCCATGGCCGGGGGCGGCTAACCCGGCATCCATGCCGGGTTGCCCACTACGCAGAACCTGCGCTCGGCCTCTCGAGGGGGCGCTCAGATCAAAAGCGGAAGGCGAGCTAACGCTCGGCCTGATGAGTGGTGAAAAGCGAAAGCGTATGGGATTCCCTGTAGGAGCCGGCTTGCCGGCGAAAAGCGTTTGGACAACGCATTCATTCAGACAGCCCGCGTTATCGTTGACGTCCATCGCCAGCAAGCTGGCTCCTACAATTTTGACCGTGTGAACCCGATCCCGTGTAGGAGCCGGCTTGCTGGCGATGGCGTCCGTCCAACCAACACATTAATTGTCTGACCCACCGCTATCGCCAGCAAGCCGGCTCCTACAGGGTAGCGGTGTACATGTCCGGAATGAGTGAGCGCAGCAGAGAAGGAGAACGCGTACGCAAATGAGCCAGGTCGGCTTTCAAGCCGCCTCGGCGGCTGTGGCGGTGGTCGCCCCCTCGAGAGGCCGAGTGGAGGTTCTGCGTAGTGGGCAACCCGGCATGGATGCCGGGTTAGCCGCCCCCGGCCATGGATGGCCGATGGCGGCGGGCCCACGGAGCAGGACCGGAGCGAGGG
>NZ_JAGYFZ010000130.1:0-14885 GCF_019946675.1 Pseudomonas sp. BF-B-15 | reverse complement strand
CGCAAAACCTGTAGGAGCCAGCTTGCTGGCGATGGCGATTTCATGGGCGCCATCGCCAGCAAGCTGGCTCCTACAGGGTTGGGGCGTTCAAAAAACCGATGTCAGACCCGGTACTAAGGAACTAGCAATCTCAGCACTGCGGGCAATTGTTGCAAGGGCGGCGGCGCCCAAGAATCTGCACCAGACCGGGAAAATTTCCCGGGTATAACAATAACCGCAGAGGCAGCCGTCATGACCCAACCCGCACGTCGCCAACCCTTCGTCTTGAGCCTGTTGCTCAGTGCCATGCTGTTGTCCGGCACCGCATTGGCCGCCGTCACCGACCAGGACATTCTCCAGGACCCCAAGAACCCGGAGCAGGTCGTCACCAACGGTCTGGGCGTCCAGGGTCAGCGCTACAGCCCGCTCGACACCCTCAACGTCAACAACGTGAAAGACTTGCGGCCAGTCTGGGCCTTCTCCTTCGGCGGCGAAAAACAACGCGGTCAGCAAGCGCAACCGATGATCAAGGACGGCGTGATGTACATGACCGGTTCCTACTCGCGGGTGTTTGCGGTGGATGCGCGCACCGGCAAGAAACTCTGGCAATACGATGCGCGTCTGCCCGATGACATCCGCCCGTGCTGTGACGTGATCAACCGGGGCGTGGCGCTGTATGGCGACCTGGTGATTTTCGGCACCCTCGACGCCAAGCTCGTGGCCCTGAACAAAGACACCGGCAAAGTGGTGTGGAGCAAGAAGGTCGCCGACCACAAGGAAGGCTATTCGATCAGCGCCGCGCCGCTGGTGATCAACGGCAAACTGATTACCGGCGTGGCCGGTGGCGAGTTCGGCGTGGTGGGCAAGATCGAAGCCTACGACCCGAAAAACGGTGATCTGTTGTGGACCCGGCCAACCGTCGAGGGCCACATGGGCTATGTCTACAAGGACGGCAAAGCGGTAGAGAACGGCATCTCCGGTGGCGAAGCAGGCAAGACCTGGCCCGGCGATCTGTGGAAAACCGGCGGCGCCGCCCCTTGGCTCGGCGGCTACTACGACCCGGAAACCAATCTGCTGCTGTTCGGCACCGGCAACCCGGCGCCGTGGAACTCGCACCTGCGCCCTGGCGACAACCTTTACTCGTCGTCACGCCTGGCGCTGAATCCGGACGACGGCACCATCAAATGGCACTTCCAGAGCACGCCCCACGACGGTTGGGACTATGACGGCGTGAACGAACTGGTGTCGTTCAACTACACCGATGGCGGCAAAGAAATCAAAGCCGCCGCGACTGCGGACCGTAACGGCTTCTTCTATGTGCTGGACCGCACTAACGGCAAGTTCATTCGCGGCTTCCCCTTCGTCGACAAGATCACCTGGGCCACTGGCCTCGATAAACAAGGCCGGCCGATCTACAACGAAGCCAGCCGTCCCGGCGCACCGGGCACCGAAGCCAAGGGCAGTTCGGTGTTCGTCGCGCCGGCGTTCCTCGGCGCGAAAAACTGGATGCCGATGGCCTACAACAAGGACACCGGGTTGTTCTACGTACCGTCCAACGAGTGGGGCATGGACATCTGGAACGAAGGCATCGCCTACAAGAAAGGCGCGGCGTTCCTCGGTGCCGGTTTCACCATCAAACCCTTGAACGAAGACTACATCGGCGTGCTGCGCGCCATCGACCCGAAAACCGGCAAGGAAGTCTGGCGTCACAAGAACTTCGCGCCGCTGTGGGGCGGGGTGCTGACCACCAAGGGCAACCTGGTGTTCACCGGCACGCCGGAAGGTTTCCTCCAGGCGTTTAATGCCAAGACCGGTGAGAAAGTCTGGGAATTCCAGACTGGCTCCGGCGTGCTTGGTTCGCCGGTTACCTGGGAAATGGACGGCGAGCAGTACGTCTCGGTGCTGTCCGGTTGGGGCGGTGCTGTTCCGCTGTGGGGCGGTGAAGTGGCCAAGCGCGTGAAGGACTTCAACCAGGGCGGCATGCTCTGGACCTTCAAGTTGCCGAAAGACCTGGTGGCCAAGCACTAACCCCAGATCCACCACATAACCCCTGTGGGAGCGAGCCTGCTCGCGATAGCGGTGTGTCAGTCATAGCAATTCTGGCTGAACAGACGCCATCGCCGGCAAGCCGGTCTCACTCCTACAGGGGAATGCGTGAAACCTACTACCAAATAACGAGAGCCCCCCCTGCCAACGGCGCATTCGTCTGGCACGCGGGGCTCTCTACTATCGGTTCATCGCCTGTTTGCCCGACAGGCATCGACCCAGACAGAGGCCCATCATGATCTACGCACAACCCGGAACACCCGGCGCCGTCGTTTCCTTCAAACCGCGCTACGGCAACTTCATCGGCGGCGAGTTCGTCGCACCGGTCAACGGCGAGTACTTCACCAACACCTCGCCGGTAACCGGTGAAGTGATCGCCGAGTTCCCGCGCTCCAGCGCCGCCGACATCGAAAGGGCGCTCGACGCCGCCCACGCCGCTGCCGATGCCTGGGGCAAAACCTCGGCGCAGGACCGCTCGCTGGTGCTGCTGAAAATCGCCGATCGCATCGAACAAAACCTCGAAATTCTTGCCGTCACCGAAACCTGGGACAACGGCAAGGCCGTGCGCGAAACCCTCAACGCCGACGTGCCGCTGGCCGCCGACCACTTCCGTTACTTCGCCGGTTGCATCCGTGCACAGGAAGGCGGCGCCGCCGAAATCAACGAGCTGACCACCGCCTATCATTTTCACGAGCCATTGGGCGTGGTCGGGCAGATCATCCCGTGGAACTTCCCGCTGCTGATGGCCGCGTGGAAACTCGCCCCGGCCCTGGCGGCCGGCAACTGCATCGTGCTCAAGCCTGCCGAGCAGACACCGCTGTCGATCATGGTCTTCGCCGAACTGATCGCCGACTTGCTGCCGGCCGGCGTGCTCAACATCGTGCAAGGTTTCGGTCGCGAAGCCGGTGAGGCACTGGCCACCAGCAAACGTATCGCCAAGATCGCCTTCACCGGCTCCACCCCGGTGGGCGCGCACATCATGCATTGCGCTGCCGAGAACATTATTCCGAGCACCGTCGAACTGGGCGGCAAGTCGCCGAACATCTTCTTCGAAGACATCATGAACGCCGAGCCACAGTTCATCGAGAAAGCCGCCGAGGGCCTGGTGCTTGCCTTCTTCAACCAGGGCGAAGTCTGCACCTGCCCGTCGCGTGCGCTGGTGCAAGAGTCGATCTACGAACCGTTCATGGCCGAGGTGATGAAGAAGATCGTCAAGATCAAACGCGGCAACCCGCTGGACACCGACACCATGGTCGGCGCCCAGGCGTCGGAGCAGCAATACGACAAGATTCTCTCGTACCTGAAAATTGCCCAGGAGGAGGGCGCCGAGCTGCTCACCGGCGGCGCGGCGGAACGTCTTGAAGGCGACTTGTCGAGCGGCTATTACATCCAGCCGACCTTGCTCAAGGGCCACAACAAGATGCGCGTGTTCCAGGAAGAAATCTTCGGCCCGGTGGTGGGCATCACCACGTTCAAGGACGAAGCCGAAGCCCTGGCGATTGCCAACGACAGCGAGTTCGGCCTCGGTGCCGGCCTGTGGACCCGCGACATCAACCGCGCGTACCGCATGGGCCGGGCGATCAAGGCCGGGCGCGTCTGGACCAACTGCTACCACCTGTACCCGGCGCATGCCGCGTTCGGTGGCTACAAGAAATCCGGTGTCGGCCGTGAGAACCACAAGATGATGCTCGACCATTATCAGCAGACCAAAAACCTGCTGGTGAGCTACGACATTAATCCGCTGGGGTTCTTCTAACCTCGCGCGAAACCGTGTGATGGCTTTCGCGGGCAAGCCTCGCTCCTACAGGTCAGGTGATCTGTAGGAGCGAGGCTTGCCCGCGAATGGCCGTGTCTGACACCCCGAAACACCCCCTACCAACGCACCCCACAACCTCCTTCGAAAGTAGCATTCGGGCGCCTGCCGCCCCGTGCATTAATGGCTTTACCGGAATCGTCCGGCACAAGAAGAGGAATGACCCATGTGGACTAAACCCGCGTTTACCGATCTGCGCATTGGCTTCGAAGTGACGATGTATTTCGCCAACCGCTGATTGTCCACCCGGCCAGCCGCTGCGTTGGCCGGGCCTGCCTTCTGGAGCATCGCCCATGCACATTCGCGTTCTCGGTTCCGCCGCTGGCGGTGGTTTTCCGCAGTGGAACTGCAACTGTCGCCAGTGCGCCGGTATGCGCAATGGCAGCCTGCGCGCGCTACGTCGCACGCAATCCTCCATTGCCCTGAGCGACAACGGTGTGGACTGGGTGCTGTGCAATGCCTCCCCGGATATTCGCGCGCAACTCGAGAGTTTCGCGCCGCTGCAACCGGCACGCCGTTTGCGCGACACGGCCATTGCCGGCGTGGTCCTGATGGACAGCCAGATCGACCATTGCACCGGCCTGTTGAGCCTGCGCGAAGGCTGCCCGCATTCGGTGTGGTGCACCGAGCGGGTTCATGAAGACCTGAGCAGCGGCTTTCCATTGTTCACCATGCTCAAGCACTGGAATGGCGGTTTGCAGTGGCAACCGATCGGGCTCGACCGCCAGCCGTTCAGCATCGCGGCCTGCGAACAGTTGCAGTTTCGGGCCATTCCGCTGGTCAGCAATGCTCCGCCGTATTCACCGAATCGGGGCAACCCACAGCCAGGCGACACCATTGGCTTGTTTATCGAAGACCGGCGCACGGGCGCTTCGTTGTTCTATGCGCCGGGCCTCGGGCAAATCGATGACGAGGTGTTGAGCTGGATGCAGCGTGCCGATTGCCTGTTGCTGGATGGCACGTTGTGGCGCGATGACGAAATGCGCGTCTGTGAAGTCGGCCAGAGCCTGGGCAGCGAGATGGGGCATCTGCCGCAGAGTGGGGCGGGCGGGATGCTGGAGGTGTTGGAGGGTTTTACTCGTCAGCGCAAGGTGCTGATCCACATTAACAACACCAACCCGATCCTCGACGAAGACTCGGCTGAGCGGGCGTTGCTGGAGCGGCGGGGGATCGAGGTGGCTTATGACGGCATGGGCATTGTGTTGTAGCGGATGACGCCTTCGCGGGCAAGCCTCGCTCCTACAGGTACAGCGTGGTCCTTGTAGGAGCGAGGCTTGCCCGCGAAGGCGCCAGACCAGACACCGCAAATCCTCCAGGAGACCTGCAATGACTGATACAGCGATGAACCCCACCGAATTCGAACAGGCCCTGCGCGCCAAAGGCGCGTACTACCACATCCATCACCCGTTCCACCAAGCCATGTACGCCGGTCGTGCCAGTCGCGAGCAGATTCAAGGCTGGGTCGCCAACCGCTTCTACTACCAGATCAACATTCCGCTCAAGGACGCCGCCATCCTCGCCAACTGCCCGGACCGCGACGTGCGTCGCGAGTGGCTGCAACGGATTCTCGACCACGACGGCGTGCCTGGCAGCGAAGGCGGTATCGAAGCCTGGCTGCGCCTCGGTGAAGCGGTGGGCCTGGATCGTGAGCAGATTCTGTCCCAGGAACTGGTATTGCCCGGTGTACGTTTCGCCGTGGACGCCTATGTCAATTTCGCCCGGCGCGCCTGCTGGCAGGAAGCGGCCAGCAGTTCGCTGACCGAGCTGTTCGCCCCGCAGATCCACCAGTCGCGGCTCGACGCCTGGCCAGCGCATTACCCGTGGATCGACGTCGCCGGTTACGACTATTTTCGCACACGCTTGAGTCAGGCGCGGCGCGATGTCGAGCACGGTTTGCGTATTACTCTGGCGCACTACGTCACCGTCGAAGCCCAGCAGCGCATGCTGGAAATCCTCCAGTTCAAGCTCGACGTGCTGTGGAGCATGCTCGACGCCATGAGCATGGCCTATGAGCTGGAACGCCCGCCGTATCACACGGTGACCAGCGAACGCGTCTGGCATCGGGGGATCGCCTTGTGAGCCCGATCAATCGTGCGCAGTCACCGGCATTGCGCCGGGGTTTTCGGCTGCAGTGGGAACCTCGTCAGGACTGCCACGTGCTGCTGTACCCCGAAGGCATGATCAAACTCAACGCCAGTGCCGGGCAGATTCTCGACCTGCTGGACGGTCAACGCAGTGTGGCGGCGATCATTGATTTGCTCTCCGCGAGTTTTCCCGGTGTGCCGGGGATCGACGAGGATGTGCTGGCGTTTCTGGAGGTGGCCCATGCTCAATTCTGGATCGAATGATGCGCCGCCGGGGCCACCGCTGTGGCTGCTGGCGGAGCTGACTTATCGCTGCCCGTTGCAATGCCCCTATTGCTCAAATCCATTGGATTTCGCCCAGCAAGGCGCAGAGCTGAGCACTGACGAATGGATTCGCGTGTTCCGCGAAGCGCGCGCGATGGGCGCTGCGCAACTGGGGTTTTCTGGCGGTGAGCCGTTGGTGCGCCAGGACCTGGCGGAGCTGATAAAAGCCGCACGGGACATGGGTTACTACACCAACCTGATCACCTCGGGCATCGGCCTGACCGAGCAGAAAGTCCATGATTTCAAGGTCGCCGGGCTCGACCATATCCAGATCAGCTTCCAGGCCGCCGACGAGGCGGTCAACAACATGCTCGCCGGTTCGCGCAAGGCGTTCGCGCAGAAACTCGCCATGGCCCGCGCGGTGAAAGCCCAGGGTTATCCGATGGTGCTGAATTTCGTAACCCATCGGCACAACATCGACCGCATCGACCGCATCATCGACTTGTGTCTGGAGCTGGAAGCGGATTTTGTCGAGCTGGCCACGTGTCAGTTTTATGGGTGGGCCGAGCTCAATCGCGTGGGCCTGTTGCCGACCCGCGAGCAATTGCAGCGCGCCGAACGCATCACTAATGAATACCGCGAACGGCTTGAAGCGCAGGGGCATCCGTGCAAGTTGATCTTCGTCACCCCGGATTACTACGAAGAACGCCCCAAGACCTGCATGAACGGCTGGGCCAATCTGTTTCTCGACATCACCCCGGACGGCACGGCGTTGCCCTGTCATAGCGCCCGGCAATTGCCGGTGACATTCCCCAATGTGCGCGAACACAGCATCGAGCACATCTGGAACGACTCCTTCGGTTTCAACCGCTTCCGTGGCGACGACTGGATGAAGGAGCCGTGCCGCTCCTGCGATGAAAAACACAAGGACCTGGGTGGCTGCCGCTGCCAGGCGTTCATGCTGACCGGCGATGCCGCCAATGCCGACCCGGTGTGCAGCAAGTCACCGCACCATGGCGTGATCCTCAAGGCTCGCGAGGAGGCCGAAGCGCCGGGGCAGGGCATGGAGCACCTGACCTTGCGCAATGAGAAGGCCTCCCGCTTGATCTACCGCGGATGAATCAAGTAACACTCCCCCCTGTAGGAGCCAGCTTGCTGGCGATGAGGCCCGCGAGCCATACATCACCAGTACGGCCGCCATCGCCGGCAAGCCGGCTCCTACAGGGAATCTGACTACCCATTGGTCTGATTGCATTCACAGCCGGATGGGTTAGTGTGGTTCTTACCTTCCAAAACAATAAAAACAGGCTTTCCAATGAGCCAGAGTCTCAGCCAGCTGCGTAAATTCGTTTCGCCTGAAATCATCTTCGGTGCCGGTTGCCGGCACAACGTCGGCAACTATGCCAAGACCTTTGGCGCGCGCAAGGTCCTGGTGGTCAGCGACCCCGGCGTCATTGCCGCCGGTTGGGTTGCCGATGTCGAGGCCAGCCTGCAGGCTCAGGGCATCGATTACTTTTTGTATAGCGACGTTTCGCCCAACCCGCGTGTCGAGGAAGTCATGCTCGGTGCCGAGTTGTACCGGGAAAACCACTGCGACGTGATCGTCGCCGTCGGTGGCGGCAGCCCGATGGATTGCGGCAAGGGCATCGGCATTGTCGTCGCTCACGGGCGCAGCATCCTCGAGTTCGAAGGGGTGGACACCATCAGCGTGCCCAGCCCGCCACTGATCCTGATCCCGACCACCGCCGGCACCTCGGCGGACGTCTCGCAATTCGTGATCATCTCCAACCAGCAAGAGCGCATGAAATTCTCCATCGTCAGTAAAGCGGTGGTGCCGGACGTGTCGCTGATCGACCCGGAAACCACCCTGAGCATGGACCCGTTCCTGTCGGCCTGTACCGGCATCGACGCGTTGGTGCATGCCATCGAAGCCTTTGTTTCTACGGGACACGGGCCACTGACCGACCCCCATGCGCTGGAAGCCATGCGCCTGATCAACGGCAACCTGGTGCAAATGATCGCCAACCCGACGGACATCGCCCTGCGCGAGAAAATCATGCTCGGCAGCATGCAGGCCGGGCTGGCGTTCTCCAATGCGATCCTCGGCGCGGTGCACGCCATGTCTCACAGCCTCGGTGGCTTCCTCGATTTGCCCCATGGCCTGTGCAACGCGGTGTTGGTGGAGCACGTGGTGGCCTTCAATTACAGCTCGGCGCCGGAACGCTTCAAGGTGATTGCCGAGACGTTCGGCATCGATTGCCGTGGCCTCAATCACCGGCAGATCTGTGGGCGGCTGGTTGAACATCTGATCGCGTTGAAACACGCCATCGGCTTCCACGAAACCCTCGGCTTGCACGGCGTCAGCACGGCGGACATCCCGTTCCTGTCGCAACATGCCATGCACGACCCGTGCATCCTGACCAACCCGCGTGAATCCAGTCAGCGTGATGTCGAGGTCGTCTATGGCGAAGCCCTCTGACGAGCAACAGGCGGCGCTGGCCGGCTTGCTCGGATTGGGCAGCCATTCGGCGCGCAAGAGCCATTACCCGGAACTGGCCGCCCGCCTGGAAGACCTGGAAACCGAGCGCAATCGCTACAAGTGGTTGTTCGAGCACGCGGTCTACGGGATTTTCCAGGCCAGCCTCGACGGCGGCATGCGGGCAGCCAACACGGCGCTGGCACGCATGCTCGGCTATCAGGACCCGCAAGACGTGATGTTTTCCAAGGCAGACCTGGCCAGCCAGCTGTTCGTCGGCGGTGAGCAGGAGCTGGAAAACATCGGCGAGATCCTTCGGCATCAAGGCAGCCTGCATGGTTACGAAACCCAGTTGCGCCGCCAGGACGGCAGCAGCGTCGATGTGCTGATGAACCTGTTGCTCAGGCCCGATAAGGAACAACTGGTGGAGGGGTTTGTCGCCGACATCACCGAGCGCAAACAGGCCCAGCAACGGTTGCAACAGCTCAATGACGAACTGGAGCAACGCGTCACCGCGCGCACCGACGAATTGCTCGAAGCCAACCGCAACCTGCAGCAACAGATCACCCAGCGTAAACAGATCGCCGAAGCCTTGCGCGATGCCCGTGATGCCGCCGAGGCCGCCAATCGCAGCAAGGACAAATACCTCGCCGCTGCCAGTCATGACCTGCTGCAACCGCTGAACGCTGCGCGTTTGCTGATTTCGACCTTGCGTGAGCGCAAACTGCCGGACGTCGAACAGGTGCTGGTCGAACGCACGCATCAGGCCCTGGAAGGGGCGGAAGATTTGCTCACCGATTTGCTGGACATCTCCCGGCTCGATCAAGCGGCGGTCAAACCGGATGTCGCGTTGTACCGCCTCGATGAATTGCTCGGGCCGCTGGTGTCGGAATTCCAGTCAGTGGCCGACGCGGCCGGGCTGCGCTTGCGCGTGCACATGGGCGATTACGCCATTCGCACCGACCTGCGCCTGATGACGCGCATCCTTCGCAATTTCCTCAGCAACGCCTGTCGCTATACCGACCAGGGCAGCATCCTGCTCGGGGCCCGGCGTCGCGGTGACAGGCTGCGTCTGGAAGTCTGGGACACCGGGCGCGGGATCCCGGCGGATCGCCTCGACTCGATCTTCCTTGAATTCAATCAACTGGACGTCGGCCGCGCCGCCGACCGCAAAGGTGTGGGGCTGGGGTTGGCGATCGTCGAGCGCATCGCCAAGATTCTCGACTACCGGGTCCAGGTGCATTCGCTGCCGGGACGCGGCTCGATGTTCAGCATTGAGGTGCCGATTTCCCGTGAGGTTCCGTTACCCATCAGCCTCGCGGCGCCCCAGCCGGGCACGGGCAACCCGCTGCCGGGCCGGCGTTTGCTGGTGTTGGACAACGAGGTCAGCATTCTGCAAAGCATGAGCGCGCTGCTCGGGCAATGGGGCTGCGAAGTGGTCACCGCCACCGACGAAACCTCGGCGCTGGCCGCGTTGCAGGGCCACGCGCCGGAGCTGATTCTGGCGGATTACCACCTCGATCATGGGGTGGTGGGGTGTGAGGTGGTCCGGCATTTGCGTGAGCATTTCAGCCAGACGATACCGGCGGTGATCATCACCGCCGACCGCACCGATCAGTGCCGCCGCTCCTTGCAGCGACTGGATGCGCCGTTGCTGAACAAACCGGTGAAACCCGGCAAGTTGCGTGCGGTGCTGAGTCAGCTGTTGGGGTAGGCGCGGTATTGCAGGCTGAAACCCAGTTCGGCGGATTGACCTTGTTCCAGCAATACCAGCCCCGGCCGACCGGGCAAGTGGTGCGCATTGACCGGATGGCTCACCGGTTCGATGCAGAAAAACCCCAGGTCCACCGGGCAGTAGAGCAGGAAGTAATCGCTGCCGCTGGCCTGGCATTCCAGTTCATAACCGAGGTCGGGTTGCTGGATCAGGCAATGGCCATCCCATTGGCAGAAACCGTTGTCGACCAGCGTGTCGGGCAGGTCCTTGAGCTGGCGAAAATCCCACTCGGCAGGCAACGAACCGAGTCGGGTTGGCAGTTTCGAGGCGTCGCACCACCACACCTGCTCAGCCTTGGCCTGTAACCGAGTGCCGGCGGTACGCGGCAAGTACGGATGCAGCCCCAAACCATGCCACGCGGCGCGCTCGGTCAGATGCGTGACGTGCAACCCGATGCTCAGTTTGCCCTGGCTCAAATGAAAACGCTGCCGGGCGCGATAGGCGAACGGCCTGGTGCTGTCGAGTTGCAGGACGACTTCATCGCGGGTCTGCGAAACCACCTGCCACGGTTGTTGCCAGGCGCTGCCGTGAATCGGCAGGGGATCGGTGAGGCTGTTGGGCTCAAGCGCGAGCCAGCCGTCCGGGCGATCGAAACCACCGTCGGAAATGCGGTTGGACCATGGCACCAGCGGAAAACAGCCGAGCTTGCCCGGCAGACCGGTGTTCAGCGCGTGCGCGTCACTGTGGCGCAACAGCGGCTGCCCCGAACTGTTGACGGTCCAGTTGACGATGCTGCCACCGGTTTCGGGGGCGAGGGTGAGGTGGGTGAATTCGTCTTCGAGTTCGAGCAGTGTTGGCGTCATGGTGACCTGCGAAATCTATGAATGCGTGGACTATCCGTAGGAGCCAGGCTTGCCGGCGAAGGCGATCTCAAGGACGCCTTCGCCGGCAAGCCTGGCTCCTACAGGTACAGCGTTGTCTGGCGAATTCGATCAGTGGCTGAAAAGGGGTTCCGGCAAACCTTTTACCCCAGGATCAAGGGCGAACACACCGCCCGCCAGTGACTGTTCGTCATGGTCGTCGCCGGGGCGGATCGAGGTCACGAACAGGGTGTCCAGTCGACTGCCACCAAAGGCGCACATGGTCGGCTTTTTCACCGGTACGGTGAGGGAGCGGTCCAGGCGTCCGTCGGGGGTGAAACGGTGAATCAGCCCGGCATCGTTGGCGCAAATCCAATAGCAGCCTTCGGCATCCACGGCAGCGCCATCGGGGCGACCGCAGAAGTGATTCATGTCGACGAACAGCCGACGGTTTGTCGGCGTACCGCTGTCGATGTCGTAATCGAAGGCCCAGATTTGCTGGGCCAGGGGATGCGAGTCAGACAGGTACATCGTGCGCCCGTCCGGGCTGAAGCCCAGGCCGTTGGGGACGATGAATCCTGAAAGTAGCGCGTTGAGCGGCCCGCGCTGCCCGTCGGCGTAGCGATACAGCGCACCGTCGGCCGCGTTGGCGCCCATGTTCAACACCATGCTGCCGGCCCAGAAACGCCCCTGACGGTCGCAGCGACCATCGTTGAGGCGCATGTCGGTGCGCGGGTGATCGACGTGGGCCAGCAACTCACTGTCGAGGCTGCCGTCATTGTGCGGCTGGAGGCGGAAGAATCCGCTTTCCATCCCGGCGACCCAGCTGCCATCGCGGTGACGCGCGATGCAGGCGAGCATCTCCGGCGCCGTCCAGGCCTCGACATGCCCGGTTTCGGCGCTCCAGCGTTGCAGGCCCCCGGCGGGAATATCGACCCAGTACAGGGCGTTTTCTTCCGGGACCCAGACCGGGCTTTCACCGACCGTGTTGCGGGCATCGACAATCAATTCGGCTTGCATGGCAACTCATTCCCTGGGTTTTTGTTGTGGGGATCAAGTGAACAGCGCTGACTCAATCGCCGAACGGACCGGACGCGACAAACGCGCCACCCTGGTAAACCATCGCCGGGTCATCAGCGGCCGGCATCGGCTGGGCGTCGATTTTTGCACGGAACACTTCAGAGGTGTCCTGCGGTGCATAACCCAGCGCGGTGGCGTAGCGGTTGTCCCACCAGAGATTTTTGTTGTCGGAAGCGCCATAGACCACGGTGTGGCCGACGTTCGGCGCGTACAGGGAACGTTCGATCAGTTGGGTCAGGTCGCCGAAGCTCAGCCAGGTGCTCATCATTCGGCGGTTTAGCGGTTCCGGGAACGAGGAGCCGATACGGATGCTGACGGTCTCGATGCCGTAGCGATCGAAGTAGAAGCTGGCCATGTCTTCGCCATAGGACTTGGACAAACCGTAGTAGCTGTCCGGGCGGCGAGGGGATCGGCCGTCAATCACTTCATCCTGTTTGTAGAAACCGATGACGTGGTTGGAACTGGCGAAAATCACCCGCTTGACGCCATGACGGCGCGCCGCTTCGTAGATGTGGAACACACCGCAGATGTTGGCGCCGAGGATGTCTTCGAACGAATGCTCTGTCGACACGCCGCCGAAGTGCAGGATCGCGTCCACGCCTTCGACCAGGTGATGCACGGCTTGCTTGTCCGCGAGGTCGCAGGTCACGACTTCTTCGCGGTCATCAATGGCGGGGGCGATGTCGGCGATGTCCGACAGGCGAATGACCTTGGCGTAAGGGCGCAGGCGTTCGCGCAGCACTTTACCGAGGCCACCGGCGGCACCGGTCAGCAGCAGGCGATTGAAAGGGGCTTGGGAAGTGGTGGTCATGGAAGTTCCTGGGCGCGAAATTATTGTTGTTGAGTTCGTTGTAGGTTGTCGTACGACTGTGCCGAAGTATCGTTAGGGTTTCCGGGTCTTGTCAACGCAACTTTGGTCAAAAAAGACGGAGGGTTACCTGGCAAGAACGCTATCCCTTGTAGGAGCCGGCTTGCTGGCGATGGACGTTAACGATCACGCGTAATAACTGGATATACGCGTCGCCCTTGAGTTCATCGCCAGCAAGCCGGCTCCTACAGGTTTTGGATCAGCCGGGAAGCGTATTACAACAACGAAATCGGGTAGTTGATGATAATGCGGTTTTCATCGAACTCGTTGTTGCTGAAGTCTTTGCGAATGCTCGCGTTGCGCCATTTGACGTTGAGGTTCTTCAGCACGCCGCTCTGTATGGTGTAGGCCAGTTCCGATTCGCGGCCCCATTCCTTGCCGTCGGTGATAGCGCCGGTGTGCACGTTATCGCCGCTGATGTAGCGGTTCATCATCGTCAGGCCGGGAATGCCCAGGGCGACGAAGTTGTAGTCATGACGCAGTTGCCAGGATTTTTCCCTGGCGTTGTCGTAGCTGGAGTTGTAGCTGTCATTGGCCAGGGTGCCGCCACTGGTGCCGTTGACGCGCATCCACGCATTGTCGCCGGTGAGCTTTTGCAGGCCGACGTAAAAGGTGTTGCCGCCGTATTTGGCAGACAGCATGGCGAACGTGGTTTTGTTGTCCAGGTCACCGGCCAGGGCACTGCCATCTTCCTTGCCGTTGAAGAAGCCGAGGTTGGCGCCGAGGGTCCAGTCGCCGATGGGTTGGCTGTGGCTCAGGTTGAAATACTGCTGCTGATAAATGTCGCTGAGTTCCGCGTACCACACGCCGACCTGCGTGCGCTTCTCGTTGAACAGGTATTCACCACCACCGAAGTTGAAACGGTCCGAGGTGAACGCCGCTTTGCCGTTCATGGACATGTCTTCCATGCTCGCATCGTTGCGCGGGCTGTTCTGGCGGAACTGGCCGCCGTAGAGCGTCAGGCCGCTGATCTCGGTAGAGGTCACCTGGCCACCGCGGAAGGTTTGCGGCAGGGAGCGGCCGTCATCCGAACGCAGGATCGGCAGTATCGGCATCCATTCGCCGACCTTCAATTCGGTTTTCGAGATTTTGCCTTTGAGCGCCACTCCCATCCGGCCGAAGTTGTCGGCAGGGCGACCGTCATCGTGGATCGGCAGCAGTTGCGTACCGCCGGTGCCTTTACCGCCATCGAGCTTCTGCGAGTACAGGCCCAGCACATCCACACCAAAACCGACCGGGCCTGGGGTGAATCCTGACTTGGCGTCGAGGATGAAGTTTTGCGTCCACTCTTCGGCCTTGCCTTGTGGGTAGGTCGGGTTGGTGAAGTTGCGGTTGATGTAGAAGTTGCGCAGGTTCAGCGTGGCCTTGGCGTCATCGACGAAACCTTCGGCGTGGCCGATCACAGGCATGGCGAGTACGGCCAGGCTGCTGCAACCGATCAGGCTCAGGGTATGCCGGCGTGCGAAGACAGGGCGAGAAGTGCGGATGGAGGAATTGCGGGCGAGTTTGCTCACTGTGACGTTCCCTGGGTATTTGTTGTTTTTATTTTTGTCATACGTCGTCGTACAACATCGGGGCGATTATTTGCGAGTGTTTCAGGGTATGTCAATCAGAAGTTATACGATGACTCGAATGGTCCCACACGATCCCTGTAGGAGCCGGCTTGCCGGCGATGGCGATCTCAAGTACGCCATCGCCGGC
>NZ_JAGYFZ010000013.1:0-87215 GCF_019946675.1 Pseudomonas sp. BF-B-15 | reverse complement strand
GTATTCAAGGACGCCTTCGCCGGCAAGCCTGGCTCCTACAGGTTCCGTGTCAGCCATTTCTCTAGCGGTAATTTGGTGATTGCAAACCCGCTCAACAAGATCGCCGAATAGATCATCAACTCTCGCGAAAGACTTTGCCCCTCATACCAAGCGCCGATGATCACGGCGAACACCGGGAAAATGATGAACACAAACGACAAAATGATCGGGCTCAAGCGCTTGAGCAGCAAAAAATAAACGATAAACCCGCCCACCGACGCCACCAGCCCCAGGTAGAGCAGGGCGCCCCAGGAACGCAGGCTGATCCCATCGAACACCGGCGCTTCGACATTCAGCCCCGCGACAAACAGCATCAAGCCCGCAATGCCGATCGGCAGCGTGTTGTAGGTAATGACGCTGATCGCCGAGCCGTGTTTCTTGGTCACCACGTAACACAACGCATGCATCACCGCCGCACAGAGAATCGCCAGCACACCGAGCAGCTCGGCGTGGTCCAGGTGCAATCCCTGGCTGCGAATAATCATGAACAGACTGCCGAAGCCGATGGCAATGCCGAGCACTTGTGACGGGTAGATTTTTTCTCGCAGAAACAGCGCGGAAAACACCAGGATGAACACCGGCATGCAACTGAACAGCAGGGCTGTCAGGCCTGATGAAACGTGCATCTCGCCGTAATTGAGCAAGTAATACGGCAGGCTGAAATACGACAGCGTCACGAACAGGAAAAACCAGCGGCTTTCCTTGGGGAACATCAACGGTTCACGACGGATGAGGGCGAAAGCAAGGAACAACGGAAAGGCGATCAGAAACCGCAGCCCGGCGGCCGTCAGCGGTGGCACCGTTTCAACCGCAATCTTGATCCCGAGCCATGTCGTTCCCCAGCTCAGGCACACGATCAGAAACAGGACGCTGGTGATCAGCGCGGCTAACCAGGGTTTTCCAGTGCTTGAATTCGCGCTGAGAGCGATGGACATGATCGAGTTCCTTTTTTGTTGTCGGAATTGACCTGCGTCTGCAAAAGGTCTATCCCTGATTGAACCTGTTTAAAGCACGCTATTCGGGACTTAAATGAGTGTCAAAGTAAGTATTGCCATGGTGTCAATCCTGCGCGACGGGCTCGTCAACGGACTGGGCGTGAAGTACAAGCGCCTGGCGGACGCTGTGGAAAAAGCGATTGTGGAAGGCGTGATCGAGCCCGGCTGCAAACTGCCGCCGCATCGGCTGTTGGCCGACAGCCTCGGCGTGACCATCGGCACCGTCAGCCGTGCTTACGGCGAACTCGAACGCGTAGGAAGGGTGGTCGCTCGCGTAGGAGATGGCACTTACGTGCGTCAGCGCGGGATGGAACGTCAGCGCGATGCTGGCTTTCGCAACGTCAGCGACGAGCCGCAGGCATGTTTCGACATGAGCCGTAATCAACCGATTCCGGGGCAGGAAGCACTGTTTTTAAGCCAGAGCTTGCAGGCGTTGGCGCACGATCCCGATGCCTTGCACAGCATCGGCGGCTACACCGCCGATGCCGGATCGCTACGCCATCGCGCGGCGGGTGCGCACTGGTTGCGGCACCTGCAATTTGTGCCGGATGCCGAGCAGGTCGTGTGCGTGAACGGCGGCCAGCACGGTCTGTTGTGTGCCTTGATGGGGTTGCTCAAGGCGGGCGATACCGTGGTCACGGAGCACCTGACTTACCCGGGGTTGATCAGCGTTGCACGCATGCTTGGGATCAAACTGATCGGCGTCGCGATGGATGACGAAGGGCTGATGCCGGATGCGCTGGAAGACGTTTGCCGCAACCATCGTGTGTCGGCGCTGTACTGCACGCCGACGATCCAGAATCCTACGGCGGCGGTGATGTCCGTCCCACGGCGTGAGGCGATTGCCGAGGTCTGTCGGCAGCACAATCTGCTGATCTTTGAGGATGAAGCCCACGCGGTGTTGGCTCGGCAGCGACCGTTGCCCTTGAGTTATTTCGCCCCGGAGCGCTCGGTGTTGATTGGCAGCCTGAGCAAAGCGGTTTCGGCGGGGTTGCGCGTCGGTTATCTGCATGCGCCGCAACCGTTGATCGGACGCTTGAGCGCGGCGGTACGCGGAACGTGCTGGATGGCCAGTCCGTTGGCGCTGGAGGTGGCGAGCCTTTGGATCGAAAACGGTAGTGCGGCGCAGTTGCTGGCTCGGCAGATTATCGAGATCGGTCGGCGCAAGGCGTTGGTCTGTGGGGTGTTGGAGGGCGTGGTGTACAAAACCCATCCCGACAGCCCGCACTTCTGGATCGAAGTGCCCGAGCCATGGCGGGCGTCGCAGATTGCGGCGGAACTCAAGGAGAACAATTACCTGGTCGCCACCGCCGAGGCGTTTGCGGTCGGGCATGGGGCGGTGCCGCAGTTCATTCGGGCGAGTGTGTGTAATTCGGCGGGGGATGATGGATTGTTGATTCGAGGGTTTGAAGCGTTGGTCGGAGCAATAACAGAAACCGTGTAATCGTTCTTCGCGGGCAAGCCTCGCTCCTACAGGGTTCGCGGACATCCTGTAGGAGCGAGGCTTGCCCGCGAAGGCGGCCTGAAGGGCGCTACAAATCTACTTGAACCGCCGCTCCACACCTTTCTCCACCAGAATCTTCGCCGAAATCTCTTCCACCGAAAAATGCGTGGAGTTTATGTGCGCAATATTCTCGCGGCGGAACAGGTTCTCCACCTCGCGCACTTCAAACTCGCACTGCGCGTAGCTCGAATAGCGGCTGTTGGGCTTGCGCTCGTTGCGGATCGCGGTCAGGCGGTCCGGGTCGATGGTCAGTCCGAACAACTTGTGCTGGTGGGCGCGCAGGGCGTTTGGCAGCGTCAGGCGCTCCATGTCGTCTTCGGTCAACGGATAGTTGGCCGCGCGGATGCCGAATTGCATCGCCATGTACAGGCACGTCGGTGTCTTACCACAACGCGACACCCCCACTAGGATCAGGTCGGCCTTGTCGTAATAATGCGTGCGCGCACCGTCGTCGTTGTCGAGGGCGAAGTTCACCGCCTCGATGCGCTCCATGTAATTGGAGTTGCCACCGATAGAGTGAGACTTGCCGACAGTGTAGGAAGAATGCTCGGTCAGTTCCTGTTCAAGCGGTGCCAGGAAAGTCGAGAAAATGTCGATCATGAAACCATTGGACGTTGCGAGGATCTCACGAATGTCCTGGTTGACGATGGTGTCGAATATGATCGGCCGGAAGCCGTCGGTTTCGGCGGCCTTGTTGATTTGTTGTACCATGGCCCGCGCTTTATCCACGTTGTCGATGTACGGCCGCGTGAATTTGCTGAAGGTAATGTTTTCGAACTGCGCCAGGAGGCTTTGACCCAGGGTTTCGGCGGTAATGCCGGTGCCATCGGAGATAAAGAAAGCAGATCGTTTCATTTGCACCTTGGGCCTTAAGCTAGTGACGAATCTTGGATATGATAGGCGCGGTTTGCCGGCCTCGAGTGGCCCGCATTCTCACTTATTTTCCAGGTCCAGGCCATACAGCCGGCAAATGCTCCTTTCGAGCGCCGGCTTCTGAGCTTTTCCAACACAGTTAGTGGAGAGATCACCTTGGTAGAGTACGTAGTTTCCCTCGATAAGCTCGGCAAACACGATGTTGAGCATGTGGGGGGCAAGAACGCATCCCTGGGCGAGATGATCAGTAACCTTGCAGGTGCCGGTGTATCGGTGCCCGGTGGCTTCGCCACGACAGCTCAGGCTTATCGTGATTTTCTGGAACTGAGCGGCCTGAACGATCAGATCCACGCCGCCCTCGACGCCCTGGACGTCGATGATGTCAACGCCCTGGCCAAGACCGGCGCCCAGATCCGTCAATGGATCATGGAAGCCGAGTTCCCCGAGAAGCTCAACACCGAGATCCGCACCGCGTTCGCCACGCTGTCGGCCGGTAACCCTGACATGGCCGTGGCAGTGCGCTCTTCCGCTACCGCCGAAGACCTGCCGGACGCTTCCTTCGCCGGTCAGCAGGAAACTTTCCTGAACATCCGTGGTGTCGAAAACGTCATTCGCGCCGCCAAAGAGGTGTTCGCTTCGCTGTTCAACGACCGTGCGATTTCCTACCGCGTGCACCAGGGCTTCGACCACAAGCTGGTCGCCCTGTCGGCTGGCGTGCAGCGCATGGTCCGCTCCGAAACCGGCACTGCCGGCGTGATGTTCACCCTCGATACCGAATCGGGCTTCCGTGACGTGGTGTTCATCACCGGCGCCTACGGCCTGGGTGAAACCGTCGTACAAGGCGCGGTGAACCCGGATGAGTTCTACGTCCACAAAGGCACGCTGGCCGCCGGTCGTCCGGCCATCCTGCGTCGCAACCTGGGCAGCAAAGCCATCAAGATGATCTACGGCGAAGTCGCCACGGCCGGCAAGTCGGTCAAGACCATCGACGTCGACAAGGCCGATCGCGCACGTTTCTGCCTGAGTGACGCCGAAGTCAGCGAACTGGCCAAGCAAGCGATGATCATCGAGAAGCACTACCAGTGCCCGATGGACATCGAATGGGCCAAAGACGGCGACGACGGCAAGCTCTACATCGTTCAGGCCCGTCCTGAAACCGTGAAGAGCCGCACCCAGGCCAACGTCATGGAACGTTACCTGTTGAAAGAAACCGGCACCGTGCTGGTTGAAGGTCGCGCCATCGGCCAGCGCATCGGCGCCGGCAAAGTCCGTATCATCAAGGACGTGTCCGAGATGGACAAAGTCCAGCCGGGCGACGTGCTGGTTTCCGACATGACTGACCCGGACTGGGAACCGGTCATGAAGCGCGCCAGCGCCATCGTCACCAACCGTGGCGGTCGTACCTGCCACGCGGCGATCATCGCTCGCGAACTGGGCATTCCGGCCGTAGTCGGTTGCGGCAACGCCACCCAACTGCTGAAAGACGGCCAGGGCGTGACCGTTTCCTGCGCGGAAGGCGACACCGGTTACATCTTCGAAGGTGAGCTGGGCTTCGACATCAAGAAAAACTCCGTGGATGCCATGCCGGATCTGCCGTTCAAGATCATGATGAACGTCGGCAACCCGGACCGCGCCTTCGATTTCGCGCAACTGCCGAACGCCGGTGTGGGCCTGGCCCGTCTGGAATTCATCATCAACCGCATGATCGGTGTGCACCCTAAAGCGCTGTTGAACTACGACGGCCTGCCGCAGGAAATCAAGGACAGCGTCGACAAGCGCATCGCCGGTTACAACGATCCAGTCGGCTTCTACGTCGAGAAACTGGTCGAAGGCATCAGCACGCTGGCGGCTGCGTTTTATCCGAAAAAGGTCATCGTGCGTCTGTCGGACTTCAAGTCCAACGAATACGCGAACCTGATCGGCGGCAAGCTTTACGAGCCGGAAGAAGAAAACCCGATGCTGGGCTTCCGTGGCGCCTCGCGTTACATCAGCGAATCGTTCCGTGACTGCTTCGAACTCGAATGCCGCGCCCTCAAGCGTGTGCGCAACGAGATGGGTCTGACCAACGTTGAAATCATGGTGCCGTTCGTCCGTACCCTGGGCGAAGCGAGCCAGGTCGTCGACCTGCTGGCCGAAAACGGTCTGGCCCGTGGCGACAACGGTCTGCGCGTGATCATGATGTGCGAACTGCCGTCCAACGCGATTCTGGCGGAAGAATTCCTTGAGTTCTTCGACGGTTTCTCCATCGGCTCCAACGACCTGACTCAGCTGACGCTGGGCCTGGACCGTGACTCCGGGATCATCGCTCACCTGTTCGACGAGCGTAACCCTGCGGTCAAGAAGCTGCTGGCGAACGCCATTGCTGCGTGCAACAAGGCGGGCAAGTACATCGGTATCTGCGGTCAGGGTCCTTCGGACCACCCTGATCTGGCCAAGTGGCTGATGGAGCAGGGCATCGAAAGCGTTTCGTTGAACCCCGATTCCGTACTGGAAACCTGGTTCTTCCTGGCTGAAGGTCAAGCTTCGGCTTGATGGTGTGGGAACGGCTCGCTCACTGTAGGAGCAAGGCTTGCCCGCGATGGCGTCTTCAAAATCGCCATCGCCAGCAAGCTGTGCTCCTACAGGGGGCGGCCGTTTTAAGAGATTGAAGTAGGGCGGGCTCCTCTGGATGCCGCCCTTTTTTGTGCAAGAGACTATGCAAAGCAGCAGCAACCTATTTCCTGTCGCCCTGATCAGCGCCGAGCGGCGCGGCGATCTGAGCGAAGACGTCTATCGTTTGAAACCCGGCAACAGCCCTGACGGCACCGTGGAACTGGCCGTGACCCGTCTGGGCATGGCAGACGCACCCGCGCACGGTGGTGTGCCGGTGATTCTGTTGCACGGCAGCTTTTCCAATCGGCGCTTCTGGTTCTCCCCAAAAGGCCTGGGGCTGGGCGCCTATCTGGCGCGTCTGGGATTCGATGTGTGGATCGCGGAAATGCGCGGTCATGGCCTGTCCCAGCGCAACCAGAACTATCGCAAGAACCGCGTCGCCGACTACGCTCGTTACGATCTGCCGGCCATTGGCGCGTTCGTGCGTGAGCAGAGCGGCCAGGTTCCGCACTGGATCGGTCACTCGCTAGGTGGCATTACCCTGGCGGCAGCCTTGGGTGGCGGGTACATCGGTGAACCGGTCGTCGCGTCTGCGGCATTCTTCGGTACGCAAGTCAGCCGCACCTATTGGCCGTTGAAAATTCCGCCGGTGGAGTGGAGCGGGCGCTTCATTCTCAAGCGTTTCGCCCAACTGTCCGGTTCACGGCTCAAGCGCGGCCCGGAGGACGAGCCGATTGGCCTGGCCCTGGAAAGCATGCGTTGGTATGGCCTGTTCGGGCGTTTTGGTGATGCCGACAAGGATTGGTGGGCCGGATTGGCTGACGTTCAGAGCCCTGTGTTGGCCGTGAGCGCCGTCAGCGATCATCAGGATCCAGCGTGGGCGTGCCGCAAGTTGTTTGATCAGATCGGTTCCGAGCACAAGCAATTCATCAACCTTGGCCGCGAGCAGGGCTTTGGCGACAATTTCGGTCACGTGGAAATGTTGGTCAGCAAAGCCGCTCAAGCCGAAGTCTGGCCGTTGGTGGCGCGTTGGCTGTCGGACCAGCACACGCCTTTGCTCGGTGAAAAAGCGGATTTGGCCTCGGCAGTCTGAGCCTGATGCTCTATCAAGGGCATTCCGCTCTGATCGGCTTGCGGCTAAGATATGACGCATTGAGCTTTTCTGGTCACTTTGCGACATCCTCGATTGTCTTCCTCTTTACAGGAGTTTCTCGATGAACCATTACCTCACGCCTGACCTGTGCGACGCCTATCCGGAACTGGTACAGGTGCTGGAACCGATGTTCAGCAATTTCGGCGGCCGTGATTCCTTCGGCGGCGAAATCGTGACCATCAAGTGCTTCGAAGACAACTCGCTGGTCAAGGAGCAAGCCGAACTCAAGGGTAATGGCAAGGTGTTGGTGGTCGATGGTGGCGGTTCCCTGCGTCGCGCGCTGCTGGGCGACATGATCGCCGAGAAAGCCGCTAAAAACGGTTGGGAAGGGATGGTGATCTACGGGTGCATCCGCGACGTCGATGTCATCGCGCAGACTGATCTGGGCGTTCAGGCCCTGGCCAGTCACCCGATGAAAACCGACAAGCGTGGCATTGGCGATCTCAACGTTGTGGTGACGTTTGCCGGTGTGACGTTCCGTCCAGGCGAATACATTTATGCGGACAATAATGGCGTGATCATCTCGCCAAGCCCGCTGAAGATGCCTGAATAAGCGTTGCGCCAACCGAAGGGGTGAGGATGTTCGAGGAAGAAAACGCGCAGTGGGGGCTGGTGCATGCCCTGGTGCTGGATGGTAAAGGCGGCGCGCGTTCGATAGCCCGGACTGAACTCGATGACTTGCAGCTTCAGGCCCATGAAAGCCTGTGGCTGCACTGGGATCGCAGTCACCCGCAAACCCAGACCTGGCTGCGCAAATCCAGCGGTCTGAGCGAATTCAGCTGTGATCTGCTGCTGGAAGAAAACACCCGTCCGCGTCTTCTACAGCTTTCCGACAGCGAACTGCTGCTATTTTTGCGTGGGGTCAACCTCAACCCCGGGGCCGAGCCGGAAGACATGGTCTCGGTGCGGATCTTCGCCTCGGCACAGCGGGTTATTTCCCTGCGCCTGCGTCCATTGCGCGCCACCGACGAGTTGCTGGTGCAGCTCGCGGAGGGCAAGGGGCCGAAGACCGCCTCTGAACTCATCCTTTATATGGCCCAGTACCTCACCAATAAGGTGCAGGATCTGGTCAGTTGCCTCTCGGAAGTGGTCGATGAGGAAGAAGAAAAACTGGATGCCGACGAACGGTATTCGCCCGAGCATGACTCCATTTTGCAGATCCGTCGCAGGGCTGCTGCGCTGAAACGTTTCCTGGCACCGCAGCGGGATATTTTCGGACAACTGACCCGGATAAAATTGCCCTGGTTTGTCGAAGATGACGGCGACTACTGGAACGAATTGAACAACAGCCTGACCCGCTATCTTGAGGAGCTGGAATTGACCCGGGAGCGTGTGGGGCTGGTCCTCGAGGCCGAGGACAGACGTTTGAGCGTGCGTATGAATCGCACGATGTACCGCTTCGGGATCATCACCGGAATCTTTTTGCCGATGAGTTTTCTGACCGGTCTTTTGGGTATCAACGTCGGCGGTATTCCGTTCTCTGCCAGCCCGTATGGCTTCCTGATTGCCTGCCTGATGATGATCTCGGTGGCACTGGGGCAGTGGTGGTTATTCCGACGTTTGCGCTGGGTATGACGATGCGCCATGTGACCCGGGTAAATTTGACCGCGTCTTTCACAGACATCACGAGAGGTGCGTATGCACGATCCGTTTGAACAGTCTTTGCGTGACATGCTGAACGCTTCGCCGTCTACCCGCGACGACGATGCGTGTCTTGGGCGCGTCCTGAAAACCGCCAACCGCCAGGTCGGCGCCGGTGATCTGTTCAGCCTGCTGGGCCGCTGGTTGCCCGCGCTGATGATCGCCTTGAACAACGGATCGGCTCACGTCTCGCCGGTTTCCCGTCACCGTAAACCTACCGTTCGCACTGCTGATAAGGCTGATTGAATATGGAACTTGATCTCTGGACTCAGAGCCTCGTCACTGCAATGACTGCGTTATGGACCAAGGTTGCGAATTTCATTCCGAACCTGTTCGGCGCACTGGTCGTGCTGCTGTTGGGTTTCGTCGTGGCGAAACTTTTGGATACTTTGCTGTCCAAGTTGCTCGCCAAGCTCGGTCTCGACCGCTTGATGGGCGGCACCGGTCTGACAAAATTGCTGTCCCGGGCCGGCCTTCAAGTGCCGATTTCGACGCTGATAGGCAAAATTGTCTATTGGTTCGTTTTGCTGATTTTTCTGGTTTCTGCAGCAGAATCGCTTGGACTTGAGCGAGTTTCGGCTACGCTGGACATGCTTGCGCTGTATTTGCCGAAAGTGTTTGGCGCCGCGCTGGTGCTGCTGGTAGGTGTTTTGCTGGCACAACTGGCCAATGGGCTGGTGCGAGGTGCGGCAGAGGGCGTAGGGCTGGATTACGCCGCCGGGCTGGGGCGAATTGCCCAGGGCCTGGTGATTATCATCAGTATTTCGGTCGCAATCAGCCAGTTGGAGGTCAAGACTGACCTGCTCAACCATGTGATTGTGATTGTTTTGATTACCGTTGGTCTGGCGGTAGCGCTGGCCATGGGGTTGGGAAGCCGGGAAATTGCCGGTCAGATTCTTGCGGGAATCTATGTGCGTGAGTTGTATCAGGTTGGGCAACAAGTGCGTGTTGGCGAGGTCGAAGGTCAGATCGAAGAGATCGGCACGGTTAAGACCACATTGCTGACCGATGAGGGTGAGCTAGTCTCTCTCTCTAATCGGATTCTCCTGGAGCAGCATGTGAGTAGCCGCTAACCCGGCAAACCCTGCTAATGTATGCCGCCGCAAAATGCCCTGAAGGGCTGCGGCGGACATTGACCTGACTGTCGGCCAGACTTGTTTTGAATAAAGCTCAATCGCTCTCCACGCGCTACGACCCCCGCGAGCTCTCTGATGAGGAGTTGGTCGCGCGCTCGCATACCGAGCTGTTTCACGTAACGCGCGCCTATGAAGAATTGATGCGCCGTTACCAACGAACATTATTTAACGTTTGTGCACGATATCTTGGGAACGATCGCG
Organism: Pseudomonas sp. BF-B-15; assembly: GCF_019946675.1. NCBI lineage: Bacteria > Pseudomonadati > Pseudomonadota > Gammaproteobacteria > Pseudomonadales > Pseudomonadaceae > Pseudomonas > Pseudomonas sp. BF-B-15. The sequence goes on along the minus strand of NZ_JAGYFZ010000013.1, from coordinate 77,081 downwards.
ATGCAGACGATGTCTGTCAGGAAGTGATGTTGAAGGTGTTGTATGGCTTGAAGAACTTCGAAGGTAAATCGAAGTTCAAGACATGGCTATATAGCATCACGTACAACGAGTGCATCACACAGTATCGGAAAGAACGGCGAAAGCGTCGCTTGATGGACGCATTGAGTCTGGACCCCCTCGAGGAAGCGTCTGAAGAAAAGGCGCCGAAACCCGAGGAGAAGGGCGGGCTTGATCGCTGGCTAGTGTATGTGAACCCGATTGACCGTGAAATTCTGGTGCTACGATTTGTCGCAGAGCTAGAGTTTCAGGAGATCGCAGACATCATGCACATGGGTTTGAGTGCGACAAAAATGCGTTACAAACGCGCTCTAGACAAATTGCGTGAGAAATTTGCAGGCATTGCTGAAACTTAGTTCGGCGCAAATATCTCTTACGTGTAGGCAAGTTCTGATAGACTTGCCGCCGAGTTGTCCCCCGGTTTGCGGGACTGCTTCACAATCACCAGATGGGGATTTAACGGATGAAACTGAAAAACACCTTGGGCTTGGCCATTGGTTCTCTTATTGCGGCCACTTCGTTCGGCGCATTGGCACAAGGCCAAGGCGCAGTTGAAATCGAAGGCTTTGCAAAGAAAGAGTATTACGATAGCCAGCGCGATTTCAAAAACGACGGCAACCTGTTCGGTGGTTCGGTTGGTTACTTCCTGACCGACGACGTTGAACTGCGTCTGGGCTACGACGAAGTGCACAACGTTCGTAGCGAGTCGGGCAAGAACATCAAGGGCTCCAACACTGCCCTGGACGCTCTGTACCACTTCAACAACCCAGGCGACATGCTGCGTCCGTACGTTTCGGCCGGCTTCTCCGATCAGAGCATCGGTCAGAACGATCGCGGTGGTCGTAACGGTTCCACCTTCGCCAACGTTGGCGGCGGTGCCAAGCTGTACTTCACTGACAATTTCTACGCCCGTGCCGGCGTTGAAGCTCAGTACAACATCGACCAAGGTGACACCGAGTGGGCTCCAAGCGTCGGTATCGGTGTGAACTTCGGTGGCGGCTCCAAGCCTGCAGCTGCTCCAGTTCCAGCACCAGCTGAAGTCTGCTCCGACAGCGACAACGATGGCGTTTGCGACAACGTTGACAAGTGCCCGGACACCCCAGCCAACGTAACTGTTGACGCTGATGGCTGCCCAGCAGTTGCCGAAGTCGTTCGTGTTGAGCTGGACGTTAAGTTCGATTTCGACAAATCTGTTGTTAAAACCAACAGCTACGGCGACATCAAGAACCTGGCTGACTTCATGAAGCAGTACCCATCCACCACCACTACTGTTGAAGGTCACACTGACAACGTCGGTCCTGACGCTTACAACCAGAAACTGTCCGAGCGTCGTGCAAACGCCGTTAAGCAAGTTCTGACCAACCAGTACGGTGTTGAATCGTCCCGCGTTCAGTCTGTTGGCTACGGCGAATCCCGCCCAGTTGCTGACAACAAAACTGACGCTGGCCGCGCTGTAAACCGTCGCGTAGAAGCGCAGGTTGAAGCTCAAGCTAAGTAATTAGCCCGCAGCTCTGAGAAAAGCCCGGCTTAGGCCGGGCTTTTCTTTGCCTGCGATTTGGGTTTTCGAATCACCGGCCCCCTGTAGGAGCCGGCTTGCCGGCGATGGTCGTCAACGATGACGCGTTAAGCCTGACACGCTGAGGTGATCTCAAGTTCTTCGCCAGCGAGCTGGCTCCTACAGGTTTCGGGGTGTGCCGCTACAACGCCGATCACCAGAATCGCCGGGCTTTTCAGCTCAAAGGCGCAGGCATCTTCCTCCATCGCTGTCAGATCGCTCCGACATTCCCGTTGATGCGGCAGGGAAGCGTTTTCAATCATCGCCACCGGCGTATCCGCCGCCATCCCTCCGGCCAGCAGTTGCTCGCGAATTTCACTGAGCTTCGCCACGCCCATGTACACCACCAGCGTTGTGCCACTTTGTGCCAGGGCTTGCCAATTCAGGCTGCTGCCATCCTGAGTGTGGGCGGTGACCAGCGTCACGCCGCGCGCCACGCCCCGCAGGGTCAGCGGAATATCGCATTGCGTCGCACCGGCCAGCCCGGCGGTGATGCCATTGACCAGCTCCACGTCGACCCCGCGTTCGCGCAGCCACTGCGCTTCTTCACCGCCCCGCCCAAAAATGCACGGATCGCCACCCTTGAGCCGCACCACGCATTTACCGTGGCGGGCATAACGCAGCATCAATCGATGAATGAACGCCTGAGGCGTCGAGCGACAACCTCCGCGCTTGCCCACCGGAATGATCCGCGCCTGCGGGCAATGTTCCAGCACGGCGCCATTCACCAGGTCGTCGATCAGCACCACATCCGCTTCGCTCAGCGCCCTGACGGCTTTGAGGGTCAGCAATTCCGGATCACCAGGACCCGCACCCACCAGCCAGACTTTTGCGTTCATAGTGTTTTCCTCACGAGATGACGGCGATCGGCTGCGCCGTGGCGGCCAGCAAACGCTTGATTTCCGGGACGCACGAGCCGCATTGCGTGCCGCAGCCCAATTCCTGTTTCAACCCCTGCAAATCCAGGCCCCGACGGATACCGGCACAGACCGCGCCTTGGCTGACGTTTTTGCAGTTGCACAAGGTTTTAGTGCCGGCAACCGATGTGGCGGAGTTGCCCGGTGGTGCGCTCAGCGGTGCAAGCAGCCAGCGCCGCAGTTGTTCATCGGCGCGACCTTCTTGCCAAAGGTCCTGCAGCCAGTGCTGTGCGAGGGTTTCACCGGCCAGGCGAATCGCGGTGATCCGGCCATGCTCGATCCGCACCCGTTTGCCGATGGCGCGCCGTGGGTCGTCGTACGCCAGGACCGGCCCTTCATTGAGCCCAAGGCAGCGGTCGATTTCGCATAACAATTGCGGATCTGGCGCTGTGGCGCTGGCAGCGCGTATGAGCAGCGCAGGGCGCTCACGACCAGTGAGGCTGAGGCTGACGTAGGAAAACGCCTCACAGAGCGGTCGTAGCGTCTCAAAATGCTGTTGAACATCGCCCTCAATCAGTACGAAAAGGTTCCAGGGCAAATGCACGGGGTCGATTCGTACGCCGCTGTGTTTGAGTTCCGGTTGTTTCGACAACGGATCGAACGCCGGTTGGGTGAGCGCATTGACCCCGCCCTTCAGGAACCGGTCGCCCCAGTGCATCGGCAGAAACGCCTGGCCCGGACGCACGCTGTCATCGCTGCCGACGGCGACAATCACCGCGCCGCGACGGCTTTTCAAACTGACCAGTTCTCCCGGTTGCAGTCCATGGCGATGCAATTCATCCGGGTGCAGGCTCAGCACGGCCTCGCTGACATGACCGAACAACTGCGCGGCAGTGCCGGTGCGGCTCATGCCGTGCCATTGATCGCGCAGGCGGCCGGTTATCAGGGTCAGCGGGAATTGCCCATCGCGTTGTTCCTTGGCGGCAAGGTACGGATCGGCCACGAACCGGGCACGCCCGTTGGCGGTCGGGAAAACTCCGTCCCGATACAGTCGGGCCGTACCTTCATGGGCGCCGGCTGGAAACGGCCATTGCTGTGGACCGAGACGATCAATCAGCTCATGACTGATACCGGACAAATCCAGGTCCCGGTCGCGCGTCAGGAGTTTGTACTCATCGAAGACCTGCGCCGGGGTGTCGAACGCAAACAGACTGGGTTGTCCGGGACGCAGGTGTTTTTCCAGGCGCTGTGCGAAATCCACTGTAATTGCCCAGTCGGAACGCGTTTCTCCGGGAGCGACAATCGCCCGGCGAACGTGGGAAATCCGCCGTTCGGAGTTGGTCACCGTGCCGTCTTTTTCGCCCCAACTGGCAGCAGGCAGCAGCAAGTCGGCGAACGCGGCGGTTTCAGTGGTGCGAAAGGCTTCCTGCAACACCACGAACGGGCAGGCTTGCAGGGCCTCGCGCACGGCGCTCTGGTCCGGCATCGATTGCGCGGGGTTGGTGCAGGCGATCCACAGGGCTTTGATGGTTCCGTTACGAACCTGCTCAAACAATTCGATCGCGGTGAGCCCGGTGTTTGCCGGCAGTTGATCCACGCCCCAGTAGGCTGCGACTTCTGCGCGATGCTCGGCATTGGCCGCTTCGCGATGGCCTGGCAGCAGGTTCGACAGGCTGCCGGTTTCGCGGCCACCCATGGCATTCGGCTGACCGGTCAGGGAGAAAGGTCCTGCGCCGGGACGGCCGATCTGCCCGGTGGCCAGGTGCAGGTTGATCAAGGCACTGTTTTTCGCACTGCCGGCGGTGGACTGGTTCAGTCCCATGCACCACAGCGACAGAAAGCTTGGCGAGGTGCCGACCCACTCGGCGCATTGCTGCAGTTGCTCAACGCTGATCCCGCACAGCTGCGAGACCATTGGCGGCGTGTAATCGCGCACCAGGTTTTTCAGTTCAGCCAGGCCTTCGGTGTGGGCCTCGATGAAGTCGCGGTCGATCCAGCCTTCCCACAGCAGCAGGTACAAAATCCCATGGAACAAGGCGACATCGGTGCCGGGAAGAATCGCCAGATGTAGGTCAGCCAAGTCGCAGGTATCCGTACGACGCGGGTCGATGACGATGACTTTCATCTGTGGTCGGCGGGATTTGGCCTCTTCCAGGCGACGAAACAGGACCGGGTGGGCGTAGGCCATGTTACTGCCGACGATCATCACGCAGTCGCTTGTCTCAAGGTCTTCGTAGCTGCATGGCGGTGCATCGGCACCGAGGCTGCGCTTGTAGCCGACCACTGCCGATGACATGCACAGGCGCGAATTGCTGTCGATGTTGTTGGTGCCGACCAACGCTCGCGCCAGTTTGTTGAAACTGTAGTAGTCCTCGGTCAGCAACTGCCCGGAGATGTAAAACGCCACGCTGTCCGGGCCATGTTCGGCGATGGTTTCGGCGAATACGCTGGCGGCGTGATCAAGGGCGGTGTCCCAGTCGGTGCGGCTGCGGGCCAGGCCTTTGCCCAGGCGCAGTTCCGGGTACAGCGCTCGGGCTGCGAGGTCGCCGGTCAAGTGCAGGGTCGAGCCCTTGCTGCACAGCTTGCCGAAGTTGGCCGGGTGGGCCGGATCGCCGCTGACGCCGAGGATGCGCTCGCCGTCATGCTCGATCAGCACGCCGCAGCCGACCCCGCAGTAGCAACAGGTGGAGGCGGTGATCTGGCGGTTCATCAGCTGGCTTCCCGCATGGTTTCACCAAACATCAGGTGATTGCGGATTTCGTCGATATTCCGGTTCTCGCGAATCTGCCGGAAATACCAACCGCCATCGGCCGTGTCGCCGTACAGGCAGGCCCCGACCAGCACGTCGTCCTTGATCACCAGTTTTTTGTAGATCCCGCCGATCGGGTCGGAAAGGGTGATGGTTTCGGTGCCTTCGCCGCCCATGAAATCGCCGGCGGAGAACAGGTCAATGCCGGTGACTTTCAATTTGGTCGAGGTCACCGAGCCTTTGTAGCTGGCGAAGCCAAGCTGTGCGAGATGGTTGGCGCAGACCTTGGCCTGTTCGAACAGCGGCGCCACCAGACCATAGGCGATGCCGCGATGGCTGGCGCATTCGCCGATGGCGTAAACCCGTGGGTCGTAGGTTTGCAGGGTGTCGTTGACCAGAATCCCGCGGTTGCACGGGAGCCCGGAGCGTTCCGCGAGTTCGGTCGCGGGGCGGATGCCGGCGGCCATCACCACCAGGTCGGCGGGGATGCGGTCGCCGTTCTTGAACTCGACCGAGCCGACCCGGCCATTGCCGGCATCGTGCAGGGCTTGGGTTTGCTCGCGCAGGCGAAAGTGCAGGCCACGGTCCTCAAGCGCGGTTTGCAGCAGGCGGCCGCTGACGCTGTCCAGTTGCCGTTCCAGCAACCATTCACCGTTGTGCACCACGGTGACGTGCATGCCGCGCAGCATCAGGCCATTGGCCGCTTCCAGGCCGAGCAGGCCGCCACCGATGACCACCGCGTGCTTGTGGGTTTTGGCGGTGTTGATCATGGCTTGGGTGTCGGCGATGTCGCGGTAGCCGATCACGCCGTGCAACGTGTTGCCCGGGATCGGCAGGATGAACGGGGTCGAGCCGGTGGCGATCAGCAGGCGGTCGTATTCGGCCTCGGTGCCGTCGTCGGCGATGACCCGACGTTTGATCCGGTCGATTTCTACGACTCTGCGGTTGAGCAGCAACTTGATGTTGTTGTCCAGGTACCAGTCCAGGTCGTTGAGCGCGATCTCTTCGAAGGTTTGCTCGCCGGCCAGTACCGGCGACAGCAGGATGCGGTTGTAGTTGGTATGGGGTTCGGCACCGAAGACCGTGATGTCGTACAGCTCGTTGCTCAGCTTGAGCAGCTCTTCCAGGGTACGAACCCCGGCCATGCCGTTGCCGATCATCACCAGTTTTAGTTTTTTCATCAGGTTCTCCGGGGAGCTCGGCCCCGCCTCGACAGGGCGTTCAGGTCGTGCTCGACAAATTTTGCGCAAACAAAAAAAGGCGTCCCGCTAGTTGCCTAGCGAGGACGCCTTTGTCCTGGTCCCGTTCTCTCGGGAAGCGCATCCTTCGTCGTTGAAGGCTGGGCTTTATGTCTGTTGAGAGAGGTAATGCAGTGGTTGTGCCAAGTTGACCTACACCCGGTTTTGTTGGCTCGGAGTGCTTAATCAAAGGGGGCTTCTGCACCGAATCGAAGCGTGGTGCCCGCTAATGGAGCGGGTTGCTGATGGATTTGTGTTGGCTGTCAGTCCGCCTTCGCGAGCAAGCTCAGCTCCTACAGGTCGATCAACCCGCAACCTGTAGGAGCGAAGCTTGCTCGCGAAAGGCGCGACTCGGTCTAGCCGCGAAACAGCAAAACCAGCAGCACCACATTCACCAGCAGCGCCACCAACGCCAACGTCCGCCAGACCTTCACTGGCTCGCGCTCCAGCAGCGGCCGGGGCCGTACGCTCAAACTGCGTCGTTCACCCTGTTCCAGCACCAATAACCATTCTTCCGCAGTTTCGAATCGCTCCGCCGGGTCCGCCGCCACCGCACGCTCCAGGCTTTGTGCGATCCACTCGGGCAGGTCCGGGCGGTAACGACTGGCGCTGACCGGTACACCAAACCGTGGACGCTGGAACGCTTCGATTTCGCCGTAGGGATAATGCCCGGTGAGCAGGAAATACAAGGTCACGCCGGCCGCATACAGATCCTGTTGCGGGTTCGGCGCGTCACCGCGAAAAGCTTCCGGCGCAATGTAACTGGGTGTTCCGGGCAGGGTCGATGCCTGATCTTCAGACAGGCCGGGGCAGTAGGCCAGGCCGAAATCCAGCAACCGCAGCTCGCCGTCATCCCCCAGCAGCAGATTCTCCGGTTTGATGTCGCGATGCAGAATCTGCCGTCGATGCAACATACCGACCGCACGCAGCAAACGTTCCGCCAGATCCTGCCATTGGGCCAGCGGCAGCGTTGTGGTTCGCTCGGCCAGTTGCGCCAAAGTCGAGCCGGAATATTCACGCATCACGTAGTACAAATGCTGACGCTGACTGGCGGCATGGACTTCAGGGAAATGCCGACCGGCCACGCGCTTGAGAAACCATTCCTCCGACAGCAGGGCTTGCCCGGCCAGGTGATCGTCGCGCAATGCGCCGGGCAGGGTTTTGAGCAGCCAGGGTTGTTGCTGAGCGTCGCGCACCCGATAGAGCAGCGACTGCTGGCTCTGGCCGAGTATTCCTTCGACGTGCCAGCCCTCAAACGTCTGGCCCGGTTTCAGCGCTGGCGGCAGTGGCCATTGCTGCACATGAATCAACGCATCGCCGATGCTCGTTTCACCGAGGGCATCGACCCGCACCAATAACGCGCTGGCGTTGTCCTGACTGCCCGCCAGATGCGCCGCATGCACCAGGGTCTGCGCGGCGCTGTGCAGATCCGGTTGATCGCGCAGAATCGCCGCAATCGCGGTGTCGCCCAGCACAGCCCAGATGCCGTCGCTGAGCAGCACGAAATGCTCATTCAGCCGCAGTTCGCCATCGAGAAAATCCAGCACCAGATGCTGATCGAGGCCGAGCGCCCGTTTGAGCACATGCTGCATGCCCGGTTGATCCCAGACGTGGTCCTCCGTGACCCGCTGCAATTGATCGGCGTGCCAGCGATAAACCCTGCAGTCACCGACATGCGCCAAGGTAAAACGCCTGCCGCGCACGACCAAGGCACTGACCGTGGTCAACAGCGGTTGCCCACCGCCATTGGCCTGCAACCAGCGATTTTGCGCCAGCAGCAAACGATCCAGTGCCTGGGCGACACCCCAGGTTTCCGGGGTGGCGTAGTAGTCCAGTGCCAGCGCCTGCAAGGTCGAGCGCGCTGCGAGGCCGCCATCGGCGCACTGGCTGACGCCGTCGGCGATGGCGAACAGGTAACCCTTGCTCGCCGCCAGTGCCGGGGCCGGCGTCACCAGGCGCAGGGCGTCCTGGTTCTCCTCGCGCGGACCGATGGCGCTGGCTTCGGCAAAACTCAGTTGCAGGCTCATTCAGCCCTCACACCCGCGCAGCAGTGACGGCCGCGGAACCCCAAGTGGTTCTCCAGCGACGCTTCACACCGTGCAGACCGAACCAGGCGAGGACGCCGAGGCTGGCGAACAACCACAGCGCCAGTTGATAACTGCCGGTGCTTTGCTTGATCGCGCCCATGCCCGCCGCGAGGGCGAAGCCGCCGATGCCACCGGCCATGCCGATCAAACCGGTCATCACACCGATCTCGCGACGAAAACGTTGCGGGACCAATTGGAAAACCGCACCGTTACCGGCACCCAGACCGAGCATTGTGCAGACGAAAAGTGCCAGCGCCGCGTAGGAACTCGGCAAGTTGAAACCCACCGCCGCAATGCAGATCGCCGCCACCGTGTACATCGCCAGCAATGTGCGAATCCCGCCGAAGCGGTCGGCCAGTGCGCCGCCCAGAGGACGCATCAAACTGCCGCCAAACACGCAGGCCGCCGTGTAGTAACCGGCAGTCACCGGGCTCAGGCCGTATTGGTCGTTGAAGTAGCCGGGCAGGGCGCTGGCCAGGCCGATGAAGCCGCCAAAGGTCACGCTGTAGAAAAACATGAACCACCAGCTGTCGCGGTCGCCCAGGGCTTTGAAGTAGTCGGACACCGACTTGGCTTTCGGCCGTTCAGGCGCGTTTTTGGCCAGCCAGGCGAAGACGATGATGGTCAGGATCAGCGGGATCAGCGCGAAGCCGAACACGTTGCTCCAGCCGAACGCGGCGGCCAGCACCGGAGCGATCAGCGCGGCGAGCACGGTGCCCGAGTTACCGGCCCCGGCGATGCCCATGGCCTTGCCTTGATGCTGCGGCGGATACCACTGCGACGCCAGCGGCAGGGCCACGGCGAACGACGCGCCCGCCATGCCGAGGAACAGGCCCAGCAGCAGCGCTTGTTCGTAACTTTGGATGCCGTGCTTCCAGGCGACGAACAGGGCGCAGATGACGATCACCTGGCCGATCAGCCCGGCGGTTTTTGGCGACAGGCGATCGGCCAGCATGCCCATGATAAAGCGCAGTACGGCCCCGGCCAGAATCGGCGTGGCCACCACCAGCCCGCGTTGTTGGGTGGTCAGGTGCAGGTCGGCGGCAATCTGCACCGCCAGAGGGCCGAGCAGGTACCAGACCATGAAACTCAGGTCGAAATAGAGGAAGGCCGCGAACAGGGTCGGGGTATGGCCGGATTTCCAGAAGCTTGAATTCATCGCGCACCTCAGCTGTGAGTCGTCTCGAGAAGGAGTCATGAGCTTGCAGGTGGGGGGCCGCAACGGCCGCACCACCGGCCCCGGTCTGTGGGGCCAAAACAAAAAAACGCCGCCACCCGATTCGCCATGGGCAAATGAGGTGAGCGACGTCTTTGTCGTAGGTGGGGCAACCGCCGTTGGTTACCTGTAGTGATTGCTTAGCGAGATTTGTGCCAACAGTCCGAGACCGGGTCGACCCTTTCGCGGGCAAGCCTCGCTCCTACAGTTCGAACGCAATTCCTCTGTAGGAGCGAGGCTTGCCCGCGAAGGGGCCTTCAGCCGAGCAGCTCACTCATCGCAATGATCTGCTCCGCCACCTGAATCAGCTTCTGCTGCCGGCTCATGGCCTGGCGGCGCATCAGCGTGTAGGCCTCTTCTTCGTTGCAGTCCTTCATCTTCATCAGCAGCCCCTTGGCCAGCTCGATGCGCTTGCGCTCGGCCAGTTGCTGGTCGCGGGCGTGCAGTTGCGCGCGCAGGGCCTGGTCGCTTTCGAAGCGTGCCATGGCCACGTCGAGAATCGGCTGCAAGCGTTGTGCGTGAATGCCTTCGACGATGTAGGCGCTGACCCCGGACTTGATCGCCTGACGCATCACGTCGGGGTCATGTTCGTCGGTAAACATCACAATCGGCCGTGGCTGGTCTCGACTCACCAGCACCACTTGCTCCATCACATCGCGGCTCGGTGACTCGGTATCGATCAAAATCACATCCGGACGCACCGTTTCGACGCGCGCGGGCAGGTCGATGGTCAGGCCGGACTCGTCGATGACCTCGAATCCGGCTTCGGTCAGGGCGGCTTTCAAGCGGCCGACTTTCTTCGCGGTGTCGTTGATCAGCAGGATACGCAGCATGTTCGTAGTCTCCTGTCAGCGGCTGGCGAGTAGGGGCGAGCTGTCGCTCATGGCGTGCAGTTTGAAGCTGCGGGCATATCCGGCCGGGTCCGAGCCGTCCCAGATTTTGCCGTCGATCAACTGGCTGCTGCGCATTTCCCTGGCCGAAGAATCGACATCGACCGCGCTGGCGGCCTCTCGATACAAGTCTAGTTGCTGGACCTGACGGGCCACGGCGAGGTAGTCCGGGTCGTCGCGCAGCAAACCCCAGCGACGGAACTGGGTCATGAACCACATGCCATCGGACAGGTAAGGCTGATTGACCTCGCCAGCGCCATGGAAGCGCAGCGCGTGCAGGTCTTGCCAGCGGTTGCCGAGGCCGTCGGCGTAGTCGCCGAGCAGGCGCGGTTCGATGCAGTCGAGCGGCGCGTCCAGGTATTGGGGGGCGCTCAGCAATTGGGCGGTGCTGCGGCGATTCTCGACGCTTTCTTCAATGAAGCGGCTGGCCTCCAGAATCGCCTTCACCAGCGCCCGGGCGGTATTGGGGTATTGCTCGACGAAGGCGCGGGTGCAGCCGAGGACTTTTTCCGGATGATCGGGCCAGATGGTCTGGGTCGTTGCCATGGTGAAGCCGAGATTGTGTTTCACGGCGCTGGCGGACCAGGGTTCACCGACGCAGAAACCGTCGATTCGCCCGGCTTGCAGGTGCGCGACCATTTGCGGTGGCGGCACCACCACACTGTCGACGTCATGCAGCGGATGAATGCCCTGGCTCGCCAGCCAGTAATACAGCCACATGGCGTGGGTGCCGGTCGGAAAAGTCTGGGCGAAGGTGAGTTTTGGGCGAGTTTGGTGCACGTGGCGGTCCAGTGCTTCAGGACCGGTCACGCCCAACGCCTGCAAGCCGTGGGAAAGGTTGATGCTCTGGCCGTTCTGGTTCAGGCCCATGAGCACCGCCATCTCGGTCGGCGCCACGCCGCCGATGCCCAGGTGCACGGCATAGATCAAACCGTACAGGCTGTGGGCGGCATCGAGTTCGCCGCTGACCAGTTTGTCCCGCAGGTTGGCCCAGGAAGACTGGCGCTTGAGGTTCAAGGTCAGGCCGTAGGGCTGGGCGAAGCCCTGAGTGGCGGCGACCACCACCGAGGCGCAATCGCTCAAGGCCATGAAACCGAGGTTGATGTCGGTCTTTTCCGGGGCATCGCTGCCGTTGACCCAGGCCAGAGGGCCCGCTGTGGTTTCATTCATGGCAAAACACCTTCCAAAAAAAACGTCGTCCCAGGCCTTCGCGCAAGCAAAGCCGGGTGACGACGCCATTGTCCTTCCACTCATCCCGTCGTTGGCATGAGTGCTGATGCCTGTGTTGGTGCAAGGCATATGCCATCGCTTGCTGATTTTGTCGCGCGCCTCGCTTGCGACCCCGATGCCCGGCTATAATCGCCGCCTCATTTCGCCGCCATTCGAGTCAACGCCGCCCATGTACACCCTGGCCCGTCAGCTGTTGTTCAAACTTTCCCCGGAAACCTCCCACGATCTGTCCCTGGACCTGATCGGCGCGGGCGGGCGTTTGGGCCTCAACGGCTTGCTGTGCAAGGCGCCGGCAAAAATGCCGGTGAGCGTCATGGGCCTGGACTTCCCGAACCCGGTGGGTCTGGCGGCCGGTCTGGACAAGAACGGCGCGGCCATCGACGGTTTTGCCCAGTTGGGTTTTGGTTTTGTCGAAATCGGCACCATCACGCCGCGTCCACAGCCGGGCAATCCGAAACCACGGATTTTCCGTTTGCCGGAAGCTGAAGCGATCATCAACCGCATGGGCTTCAACAACCTCGGCGTCGATCACCTGCTGGCCCGCGTAGCTGCGGCCAAGTACAAGGGCGTGCTGGGCATCAACATCGGCAAGAACTTCGATACCCCGGTCGAGCGTGCGGTCGACGACTACCTGATCTGCCTGGACAAGGTCTATGCCCACGCCAGCTATGTGACGGTCAACGTCAGCTCGCCGAACACCCCGGGCCTGCGCAGCCTGCAGTTCGGTGATTCGCTCAAGCAATTGCTGGCTGACCTGGCGACTCGTCGTGCCGAGCTGGCGTTGCGTCACGGTAAACATGTTCCGTTGGCGATCAAGATCGCACCGGACATGACCGACGAAGAAACCGCACAAGTCGCTCAAGCGCTGATCGAAACCGGGATGGACGCGGTGATCGCCACCAACACCACCCTGAGCCGCGTTGGCGTCGAAGGCATGGAATACGGTGACGAGGCGGGCGGTCTGTCCGGGGCGCCGGTTCGTGACAAGAGCACCCACACCGTGAAGGTGCTGGCGGCCGAGTTGGCGGGTCGTTTGCCGATCATTGCCGTGGGCGGCATCACCGAAGGCAAGCATGCCGCCGAGAAAATCGCGGCGGGTGCGAGCCTGGTGCAGCTCTATTCCGGCTTCATCTACAAAGGCCCGGCGCTGATTCGCGAGTCCGTGGACGCCATCGCCGCCCTGCGCTAAACCCCGTACTTGTAGGAGCGGCCGGTCGGCGTTCCGTTTGCCGGCGAAGGCGTCCTGACGATCGCTTTCGCCGGCAAGCCGTGCTCCTACAAGGGGAATGTGTTTTGTCAGAATGCAGGCATAAAAAAGGGCCCCTTGAAGGAGCCCCTGGGCCGAAGCCCGCCGCCCGGATGGGGCGTGCGTGGTAAGTCGTTACGTAATCAGGTTGTCGTGTCGGAGTGTGTGCCCTGTGTTAGCCGACGGCGTGAAGTTCGTTGAGTCTATGGATTCCCGCAGTGCCGGTCATACCGTCCCAGTTGTCGCCGCGTCCTTCTCGCCAGCCGTTAATCCAGGCTTGGCGTACTGACGGTAGAGTAAATGGGCAAAGCTCACGGGATTTGCCACCAACGCCATATTGATATCCGCGCAAAAATGCTCTTTCCAACGGATCACGCTTAAGTCTTCTCATAGGGTGTTGCCCTCACTTGTTGACTGTATGTATCGCGTTGACCTCAATCGAGGTCTGGCAGAAATGTCTGCCGTTGGGGGGCTCGCTGCCGGCGTGGCGAGCCAAGGTGTTGACGTCCGTTGTGGCGCCAACCTGTATTGAGTTCTAACCAATGCGTCACATCGAGGGAATGATCGTTTTGTCATAAGGACGTAACCATAAAGATGCTATGGCCATAAGTAACACGATGTTTGTCCCGTGTTTATTAGCCAAAGCCCTGTATGATCGGCCCCCCGCAGGATGATGGGGTTAATCCTTTAGTGAGAATGCCTCGCGTTGGTCTCGGGCATTATTCGACGAAGGGTCGAGTTATGACATTTTGTTGCATCAACTTTTTTATCTGCCCGTGCATCTAAGCTCTTCTAACCTGAGCAGCACGGGTGGGACGGCACACCTTCGTGCCACGCGGGCGCTCTTTTAGAAAAGCGCCTGATTGAAAACCGGGCCGGCAATGCGTTGTCGGTTCACTTAGCCAAAGGCTCTGAAATTCCAATGTCCGATCAATTCGAAATCTTCCTCACTTGCCCCAAAGGCCTCGAAGGCCTGCTCATCGAGGAAGCCGTCGGGCTTGGCCTTGAAGAAGCGCGTGAGCACACCTCTGCCGTGCGCGGCATGGCGACCATGGAAACCGCTTATCGCCTGTGCCTGTGGTCGCGTCTGGCGAACCGGGTGCTGCTGGTGCTCAAGCGTTTCCCGATGAAGGACGCCGAAGACCTGTATCACGGCGTGCTCGATATCGAGTGGCAAGACCACATGCTCAACGACGGCACCCTGGCCGTCGAGTTCAGCGGTCACGGTTCGGGCATCGATAACACGCACTTCGGCGCCCTGAAAGTCAAAGACGCCATCGTCGACAAACTGCGTACCCCGCAGGGCGACCGTCCGTCCATCGACAAGCTCAACCCGGACCTGCGCATTCACCTGCGCCTGGACCGTGGCGAAGCGATCCTGTCCCTCGACCTCTCCGGCCACAGCCTGCACCAGCGTGGCTATCGCCTGCAGCAAGGCGCGGCGCCGCTGAAGGAAAACCTCGCGGCCGCCATCCTGATCCGTTCCGGCTGGCCGCGCATTGCTGCCGACGGCGGCGCGCTGGCTGACCCGATGTGCGGTGTTGGTACGTTCCTCGTCGAAGCGGCGATGATCGCCGCCGATATGGCACCGAACCTGCGTCGCGAGCAGTGGGGTTTCACCGCGTGGCTTGGCCACGTGCCGGCGCTGTGGAAAAAGCTTCACGAAGAAGCCACCGAGCGCGCTGCGGCCGGTCTGGCCAAGCCACCGCTGTGGATTCGCGGCTACGAAGCCGACCCGCGCCTGATTCAACCGGGCCGCAACAACGTCGAGCGTGCCGGCCTGAGCGAGTGGATCAAGATCTACCAGGGCGAAGTCGGCACCTTCGAGCCGCGTCCGGACCAGAACCAGAAAGGCCTGGTGATCTGCAACCCACCGTACGGCGAGCGTCTGGGCGACGAGGCGAGCTTGCTCTACCTCTACCAGAACCTCGGCGAGCGTCTGCGTCAGGCCTGCCTGAACTGGGAAGCGGCGGTGTTCACCGGCGCGCCGGACCTGGGCAAGCGCATGGGCATCCGCAGCCACAAACAGTATTCGTTCTGGAACGGCGCGTTACCGTGCAAGCTGCTGCTGATCAAGGTCACGCCGGATCAGTTCGTCACCGGCGAGCGCCGCACCCCGGAGCAGCGTCAGGTCGAGCGCGAACAGGCGGAATACGATCAGGCACCGAACGAGCCGCAGGAACGCCAGTACAACAAAAACGGTAACCCGATCAAACCGGCCGCGGCACCCGCTCCGGTGATCGAGCAACCGCGTTTGAGCGAAGGCGGGCAGATGTTTGCCAACCGTCTGCAAAAGAACCTCAAGGCGCTGGGCAAGTGGGTCAAGCGTGAAGGCATCGACTGCTACCGCGTCTACGATGCCGACATGCCGGAATACTCGATGGCCATCGACCTGTATCAGGATTGGGTCCACGTCCAGGAATACGCCGCGCCGAAATCCATCGACCCGGAAAAAGCCTCGGCGCGCATGTTCGATGCACTGGCAGCCATTCCACAGGCGTTGAACATCGACAAGAACCGCGTAGTGGTCAAGCGTCGCGAGCGTCAGAGCGGCACCAAGCAGTACGAACGCCAGGCGGCGCAAGGCAAGTTCGTCGAGGTCAACGAAGGTGGCGTGAAGCTGCTGGTGAACCTCACCGACTACCTCGACACCGGGCTGTTCCTCGACCACCGGCCAATGCGCATGCGCATCCAGAAAGAGGCGGCCGGCAAGCGCTTCCTCAATCTGTATTGCTACACCGCGACGGCCAGCGTCCACGCAGCCAAGGGCGGCGCGCGCAGCACCACCAGCGTCGACTTGTCGAAAACCTACCTCGACTGGGCGCGTCGTAACCTGTCGCTGAACGGTTTCTCCGACAAGAACCGTCTGGAGCAGAGCGACGTGATGGTCTGGCTGGATGCCTGTCGTGACGAGTTCGACCTGATCTTCATCGACCCGCCGACCTTCTCCAACTCCAAGCGCATGGAAGGGATCTTCGACGTGCAGTGCGATCAGGTGCAGTTGATCGACCTGGCCATGGCACGACTGGCGCCGGGTGGCGTGTTGTACTTCTCCAACAACTTCCGCAAGTTCGCGCTCGAGGAAAACCTCACCGAGCGCTACGCGGTCGAGGAGATCACGACCCAGACCATCGATCCGGACTTCGCCCGCAACGGCAAGATCCACCGGGCCTGGAAAATCACCGCGCGTTGACAGTTTTTTGCATTGGATCCACAGAGCCTTGATTTTTAAAGGCTCTTGGCTTCTTTCAGTGCTGGTCAAATTGATGGCTAATAGCTATAACTCATCGCATGGCCAATGGGCTTTTCCGGCACCTGGCGTTTTGAGTTGCCTCTATGTCGTTGCACGCCGTGCGCCCAAAGATCCTGGGTTTTATCAGTGAAGACGTCTCGGCCTGGCTGGTCGCGCTGTTTGTATTGGTCGTCGGCGGGGTTCTCACCGGGTTGCTCGCCTGGTCGACCCTGAATCTGTTTCACCAACAATTGCGGCAACGTTTCCAACTGCTGGCCAGTGAACGTTACAGCCGTATCGAAGAACGTTTCGAAGATCAGGAGCAGCGCCTCGATGGCCTGCGCCGGTTCTTTGTCAATTCCGCTTCGGTTGCCCGCGAGGAATTCGACGGTTACACCCAACCTTTGCTGCACCGGACTCAGGCCTATTCGTTCGCCCTGCGGGTCAGTCGTGCCGAGCGGGCGGAGTTTGAGCGTCGGGTGCGGAAAGAGGGGGTACCCGATTTCAACATTCGTGAGCTCAATGCCGACGGTCAGCTGCAATTGGCGGCGGAGCGCGATGAGTATGTCGCGGTGCTGTACAGCCAGACCCAGAGCAAGCTCGGCTCACCGTTGGGTTACGACCTTGCCGCGCAACCCCTGCGCCGTGCCACCCTGGACCGGGCGGACCAGCATGGCCAGATGGCGGTGTCGCAGCCGATGCATCTTGTCGCTATCGAGCCGGCTTATGCGCGGGGCGTGTTGCTGGTGGCACCGGTCATGCCACGCAAAAGTCCAGACACGAAACCTTACGGTTATGTGATGGCGGTGATCAGCATGCGGCAGTTGCTGGCCGATGGCTTGCCGGAAGCGGGCCGTGATTATCTGTCAGTGCGAATCCTCGACCTGTCCATCGAAGAACAGCACGAAGTGCTTTACGAATCGCCCAACGGCCCTGCCGTCAGTGAGTTGTCCGCGACCCGGCTGCTGCGGCTGGCCGACCATGACTATCAGGTCGACATCCAGCCCAGCGAGGCTTTCCTGCAAGCCAACCACTCTTCGGTCAGCAGCCTGGTGGTGCTGGGTGGTTTGCTCAGTCTGCTGCTCAGCTCGCTGCTTTATGTGTTGGTCAGTCAGCGGCAACGCGCGCTGAAAATGGTCGAGCAACGGACCCAGGAGTTGCGTGCCCGTGAGCAGGAGCTGCGCGGTACCCATGGTCAACTGCGTGGCGTGTTGAATGCCGCGACCCAGGTGGCAATCATCGCCACCGACCTGCGCGGCGTCATCAGCACGTTCAACGCCGGGGCGGAGCAGATGCTCGGCTATTCAAGCGTGGAAGTGGTGGGGCACATGACCCTGGAAAACCTGCACCTGCCCCGGGAGCTTGCCGCGCGTTCGGCCGAGTTGAGTGCACGTTATGGCAAACCGATTCCGACCTGCCAGGCGATGTTGGTCGAGGGCGGCGAGGAGGGCGGTCACGAGGCGCGGGAGTGGACGCTGGTGCGTGGCGATGGCAGCCAGTTGACGGTGAACATGCTGGCGACCCCGGTGCTCGACGAGCAAGGTTTGTGGGTCGGGCACCTGGCGATCTGCATCGACGTCACCGAGCGCAAACGGGTGTACGAAGCGCTTGCCGCACGGGATTTGCTCTTGAAGAAACTCAGCGCCCATGTGCCCGGCGGGATTTACCAGTTCAAGATGGAATTCGACGGGCGCTTCAGTGTGATCTACGCCAGCGACGGCATCCGCGATATCTACGAGCTCGAGCCGGATGTCTTGTTGCTCAATGCCGAAGCGATTTTCACCCGGATTCACCCCCAGGACACCACCCGGGTCCGCGCTTCGATCCGGGCGTCGGCGGACACGCTCAGCCCGTGGCGCGAAGAGTACCGCGTGCAGTTGCCAACGCGAGGGGTGCGCTGGGTCCGTGGCGAAGCGACCCCGGAGGAACTGCCCGGCGGCGGCGTGCTCTGGCATGGCTATATCTCGGACATCTCCGATCTCAAGCGCGTCGAAGAAGAGCTGCGGGCGCTGTCGATCACCGACTCGCTGACCGGGATCCACAACCGTCGCTACTTCCAGGAGCGCCTGACCACCGAGATGGTTCGTGTGGAGCGCGGTGGCGGCGAGTTGTCGGTGATCATGCTCGACATCGACCATTTCAAACGCATCAATGACCAGCATGGCCACGCCGTGGGTGATCGGGTGTTGCAGGCGGTGTGCGAGCGCATCGGCAATCGCCTGCGTCGCACCGATGTGTTCTGTCGCCTGGGCGGTGAAGAGTTTATGGTGCTCTGCCCGGACATCGATGGCGAACAAGCCTATGGGCTGGCGCTGGAGTTGTGGCAGGGCTTGCGCAGTTCACCGATCGACGATGTCGGGGTCGTCACAGCGAGTTTCGGCATTGCCAGTTGGCGTGCGGACGAGGGCGCGGATGCGCTGCTGTTGCGGGCGGACTCGGGGGTGTATGCGGCGAAACAGGCGGGACGGGATCGGGTTCAGGGCGAGTTGGGTTAAGTCGGGGCTACACACAACCCCCTGTGGGAGCTAGCCTGCTAGCGATAGCGGTGTGTCAGTCAATACATGTGCCGACTGACACACCGCTATCGCTAGCAGGCTAGCTCCCACATTGGATTTGAGGTGTGCTTACAACACTGAAGCGGTATCCGGCAGTTTCGGCTGGCGATACAGGTCCAGCAGCACCTGATCCAGCACCGACGATGCGCCAAACGGGGCCTTGTCGTTGAGGATCGCCACCACCGCCCAGGTGTTGCCATTGACGTCGCGGCTGAAGCCGGAGATCGCGCGCACGGTGTTCAGGGTGCCGGTCTTGACGTGGGCTTCGCCGCGCATCGCGGTGGTCTTCAGGCGTTTGCGCATGGTGCCGTCGGTGCCGGCAATCGGCATCGAACTGATGAACTCGGCAGCGTACGGGCTATGCCACGCGGCTTGCAGCATCGCCGCCATTTCACGGGCGCTCACGCGTTCTGCGCGGGACAGGCCGGAACCGTTTTCCATCACCAGGTGCGGCGCGGTAATGCCTTTCTTCGCCAGCCACTGACGCACCACGCGCTGGGCCGCTTTGGCGTCATCGGCGTCGGCGTCGGTGCGGAATTTCTGGCCCAGGCTCAGGAACAGCTGCTGCGCCATGGTGTTGTTGCTGTATTTATTGATGTCGCGGATGACTTCCGCCAGGTCCGGCGAGAAGGCACGAGCCAGGACCTTGGCGTCTTTCGGCGTGGGCGCCAGAACATCCCTGCCCTGAATGCTGCCGCCCAGTTCTTTCCAGATCGCCCGGACGGCACCGGCGGTGTACGTCGCGTGATCGAGCAGCGACAGGTAAGTCTGCGAGCTGCAGCCGTCGCCCAACTGCCCGCCGACGGTCACGGTGACGCTGCCGTCGGCCTGGGTCACCGGGTTGTAACGCACGCCACCGGTGCATTGCTTGCCGTTGACGGCCTTGACCTGGTTTTCGATGCGGATGCTGGCAATCGGCGGCTCTACCGAGATCAGCACGCGGCCGTTGTCGTTGCGCGCGACGAAGCGCAGGGCCTTGAGGTTGACCAGCAGCGAATCGGGTTTGACCAGGAACGGTTTGTTCTCGTCATTGCCGTCATCGTTGAACTCCGGCAGTTGCGGTTGCACGAAGAAGCCACGATCCAGCACCAGGTCGCCGGTGACTTGTGTCACGCCGTTGGCCCGCAGATCGCGCATCAGCAGCCAGAGTTTTTCCATGTTCAGCTTCGGATCGCCGCCACCCTTGAGGTAGAGGTTGCCGTTGAGAATGCCGCCACTGAGGGTGCCGTCGGTGTAGAACTCGGTTTTCCACTGGTGGTTCGGGCCGAGCATTTCCAGCGCTGCATAGGTGGTCACCAGTTTCATGGTGGACGCCGGGTTGACCGAGACGTCAGCGTTGAAAATGGTCGGGGTGCCAGGACCATTGAGCGGGATCATCACCAGCGACAGGGCGTTGTCCTGCAGCTTGCTGGCCTTGAGGGCTTTTTCGACGTTGGGCGACAGCGCGGTGTTGATGGTGGCGGCGGAAAGGGGGAGGGCCAGCGGGAGAAGAAGACTGGCCAGCAGCAGTGGACGCAAAGATTTGATCATCTGAAATAAAACCCTACAGCCGAGGGGAAAAAAGACGAGGGCATGAAGATAATTTCCCTCAGTGGTCATGAAAGTGTCGGCATTATGCCCCAAGGTGTAGCGGCTTGTGCCGTGCCCGCGCCTTCTAATCCGCTATTTTTTTACCGGCGGTAACGCGTTGCGCCCAGAGAGTCGGGCAATTGGCGGCTTAAACTGCTAAAGTGCCGCCCGTTATTACTTATGAGGATTGTTCCAATGGCGACTAACCGTTCCCAGCGTCTGCGCAAAAAACTGTGCGTCGATGAATTTCAAGAGCTGGGTTTCGAGCTGAACCTGGATTTCAAAGAAGATTTGGCTGATGAAGCCATTGATGCTTTCCTCGACGCGTTCCTGAAAGAAGCCATGGAAGCCAACGGTCTGGGCTATGTTGGCGGCGACGACTTCGGTCTGGTTTGCCTGCAGAAACGTGGCTCGGTGTCCGAAGAGCAGCGTGCAGCTGTTGAAGCCTGGCTCAAAGGCCGCAGCGAACTGACTGAAGTCACCGTCAGCCCGCTGATCGACGTCTGGTACCCGGAAAAGCCGATCAATCCGGTAGCTTGATGTCATAAAAAACGGCGACCCAAGGGTCGCCGTTTTTTTATGCCTGCTTTTTGATGGTGCATGGCTTGGCCGCCATGGCGATCTCGGAAATGCCTTCGCGGGCAAGCCTCGCTCCTACAAGGGCTTTGCGCTGTACCTGTAGGAGCGAGGCTTGCCCGCGAAGGGGCCCTCAGGCCTTGCGCCAATTCAGAATCACCAGCGTCAACACCCCCGCCACAATCCCCCAGAACGCCGAACCCACGGAAAACAGCGTCAACCCCGACGCCGTGACCATAAAGGTGATCAGCGCCGCTTCGCGTTCCTTCACTTCGGCCATCGCAATGCTCAAGCCATTGATGATCGAGCCGAATAACGCCAGCGCCGCAATCGACAGCACCAGTTCTTTGGGCAGCGCGGCAAACAGCGCCGCCAGCGTTGCGCCGAATACCCCGGCAATCCCGTAGAAAACCCCGCACCACACGGCGGCCGTGTAACGCTTGTTGCGGTCTTCGTGGGCATGCGGCCCGGTGCAGATCGCCGCGCTGATGGCGGCCAGGTTGATCCCGTGGGAACCGAACGGCGCCAGCAGCAGCGAGGCGATGCCCGTCGTAGTAATCAGCGGCGAGGCCGGCACGGTGTAGCCGTCGGCGCGCAGCACCGCAATGCCTGGCATGTTCTGCGAGGTCATCGCCACCACGAACAATGGAATGCCGATGCTGATGGTCGCGGCCAGGGAGAAGTGCGGCGTGGTCCAGACCGGCGTCGCCACTTCCAGGTGAAACGCGCTGAAATCCAGCAGCCCCATGAACCCTGACAGCGCTGTACCGATCAGCAGCGCAGCGAGTACCGCGTAGCGCGGCGACAGGCGCTTGACCACCAGGTAGGTGAAAAACATCCCCAGCACCAGCGCGGTGCGATGTTGGGCGGCGACGAAGATTTCGCTGCCGATCTTGAACAGAATCCCGGCCAGCAACGCGGCAGCCAATGAGGCAGGAATCTTCTTCACCAGGCGTTCGAAGCTGCCGGTCAAGCCACAGATGGTGACCAGCACCGCGCAGGTCATGTAGGCGCCAATGGCTTCGCCGTAACTCACACCGCCCAGGCTGGTGATCAGCAACGCCGCGCCGGGTGTCGACCACGCGATGGTGATCGGCGTGCGATAACGCAGGGACAGGCCAATCGAACACACCGCCATGCCAATGGAGATCGCCCAGATCCACGACGAAATCTGCCCGCTGCTCAGGCCTGCCGCTTGCCCGGCCTGGAACATCAACACCAGGGAGCTGGTGTAGCCGGTCATCATCGCGATGAACCCGGCGACGATGGCGGAAGGGGACGTGTCCGCCAATGGGCGGAGCTGCGTGTGCGTGGCGTCGTTCATGACAACGGTGTTCCTTAATACGTACGAAAATACCCAAAGCAACACAATCCCCAATGTAGGAGCGCATTGGGCTGCGGATTCTGCGGATAAGCCTAAACTCAAACGTAAGCAATCGTTGCGATACAGCAAAGGCGACAAACAGCCGTACAGTCGTGTTGCCACCATCCATTGTGTACAATCGCGGTGTTTTTTACGCGATACTTGCCAGCGACCCACTGTGCCGTATTACAGTCACGGTCAATTCGCCGCAGTTCTCCCGACTCGAGTGCCCATGAACGAACAGTTGCAACCCCTCAAGAAACAACCGCGAGCAGGCAAAGCCGGCCGCAGCGGTACCCAGGACGATATTGTCTACGCGCATATCTTCGAGGCCATCCTCGAACAGCGCCTGGCGCCCGGCACCAAGTTGAGCGAAGAAGCGCTGGGGGAAATTTTCGGGGTCAGTCGCACCATCATTCGCCGCGCGCTGTCGCGTCTGGCCCATGAAGGCGTCGTGCTGTTGCGGCCGAATCGCGGCGCCGTGGTTGCCAGCCCGAGTGTCGAGGAAGCGCGCCAGGTGTTCCTCGCCCGCCGTCTGGTCGAGCGTGCGATCACTGAACTGGCCGTGCAGCACGCCACCGCCGAGCAGATCGCCGAGTTGCGGCAGATGGTCAACGACGAGCGCGACAGCTTTTCCCGTGGCGATCGCGGTGCCGGCATTCGTCTGTCGGGCGAATTCCACCTGAAACTGGCCGAAGCAGCGAAGAATGCACCGCTGATCAGCTTCCAGCGCAGTCTGGTGTCCCAGACTTCGTTGATCATCGCCCAGTACGAAAGCGGCAACCGTTCGCACTGTTCCTATGACGAACACACCCAACTGATCGACGCGATCGAAGCGCGCAACGGTGAGCTGGCGGTGAACCTGATGATGCATCACATGGACCACATCGACAGCAAACTCAACCTTGACGAAGAAAGCGCGTCGGATGATTTGCACGCGGTGTTCTCGCATTTGTTGCAGACCAAGAAGCCAGGGCGTTCGCCGGCGAAAATCTGATAGACCGCGGCGCTGCCTTCGCGGGCAAGCCTCGCTCCTACGGGGTTTACGCTGTACCTGTAGGAGCGAGGCTTGCCCGCGAAGGCGACCTCAAGGCCAATAAAAATCCCCCGCAACCATCGATTGCGGGGGATTTTTTTATGCCCGAAAAACCTTATCGCTGATGCACCTGATTCCCCGCCGCATACGTCTGCAACACCGTCCGGTCATCCCCCAGCGTCATCAACACAAACAACGTCTCGGCAATGTTGTTCGCCTGCTTCAAGCGGTAGCTCAGCAACGGCGTGGCGTTGTAATCCAGCACCAGGAAGTCCGCGTCGGTGCCCGGTTGCAGTGTGCCGATCTTGTCTTCCAACCGCAGTGCCCGTGCGCCGCCCAGCGTCGCCAGGTACAACGATTTGAACGGGCTCAGTCTCGCACCTTGCAGTTGCATGACCTTGTACGCCTCGTTCAACGTTTGCAGCAGCGAGAAACTGGTGCCGCCACCCACATCGGTGCCGATGCCGACATTGAGTTTGTGCTTCTCGGCCATCGGCAGGTTGAACAGGCCGCTGCCGAGGAAAAAGTTCGAAGTCGGGCAGAACGAGATGGCCGAGCCGGTTTCCGCCAATCGCGCGCATTCGTCATCGCACAGGTGCACACCGTGGGCGAAGACCGAGCGCTCGCCGAGCAACTGGTAGTGATCGTAGACGTCCAGGTAGCCTTTGCGCTCCGGGAACAGCTCCTTGACCCACTCGATTTCCTTGAGGTTTTCGCTGATGTGGGTCTGCATGTACAGGTCCGGATATTCACTCAGCAACTGACCGGCGAGGGTCAGTTGTTCCGGGGTGCTGGTCGGGGCGAAACGCGGCGTGACGGCGTAGTGCAAGCGACCCTTGCCGTGCCAGCGCTCGATCAGCGCCTTGCTTTCGACGTAGCTGGATTCGGCGGTGTCGGTCAGGTAGTCCGGCGCGTTGCGGTCCATCATCACCTTGCCGGCGATCATCCGCAGGTCCAGCTGTTCAGCCGCTTCGAAGAACGAGTTCACCGATTGCGGGTGCACGCTGCCGAACACCAGCGCAGTGGTGGTGCCGTTGCGCAGCAGTTCCTTGATGAAAATGTCCGCGACTTCGTCGGCGTGAGTCTTGTCGGCGAACTGGCTTTCACACGGGAAGGTGTAGGTGTTGAGCCAGTCCAGCAACTGCTCGCCGTAGGCACCGACCATGCCGGTTTGCGGCAAATGGATGTGGGTGTCGATGAAACCGGGGGTGATCAGCGCGTCCTGATAATGAGTGATCTCGATATCGGCGGGCAGGGTTGGCAGCAATTCGCTGGCGTGACCGAGCGCGCTGATCTGGCCGTTATCGACCACCAGCAAACCGTCTTCGAAATACTCGTACGAGGCTTCGATCCCCACTTCAGCGGGGTCGGCGATGCTGTGCAGGATGGCGGCGCGGTAGGCTTTGCGAGTCAGAGGCATGGGCGTTCTCAATTAGAGGCTTGGCTGCGGCGTGAAGCAGGCAGCAATTTGGCAATCGACGATCCGGCGCTGGCGGTGTGCTGGCCGAAATTCGCGTTATAGGTGGCGATGATTTCGCCGGCGATGGAGATGGCGATTTCCACAGGCAATTTGCCTTTGACTTCGCCGATGCCCATCGGGCAGCGCATGCGTTGCAGCACGCTGCTGTCAAAACCACGGTCGCGCAGGCGATGTTCGAACTTCACCCGTTTGGTTTTCGAACCGATCAGGCCGAAATAGGCGAAGTCGTTGCGCTTGAGGATCGCAGCGGTGAGTTCAAGGTCGAGCTGATGA
Organism: Pseudomonas sp. BF-B-15; assembly: GCF_019946675.1. Lineage (NCBI taxonomy): Bacteria > Pseudomonadati > Pseudomonadota > Gammaproteobacteria > Pseudomonadales > Pseudomonadaceae > Pseudomonas > Pseudomonas sp. BF-B-15. The sequence continues at coordinate 51,872 of NZ_JAGYFZ010000013.1, read as the reverse complement.
TTGTGGGTCATGACGATGCAGTAGCTGCCGGCGGGCAGGTCGTCGATTTCATCCACCGGCTCTTCGGCGACGATTTTGCGTACGCCGTGGGGGATCTGTTCAGGGAATTCATCTTCCCGCGAATCGATCCAGCGCACCCGGCAGGGCAGGCTGGCGAGCAGCGGCACCAGTGCGCGACCGACATGGCCGGCGCCGAACACGGCGATCTGCGCCTGGACCTGGCCCATCGGTTCGAACAGCAACACGGTCACGCCGCCGCAGCACTGGCCGAGGCTGGCGCCGAGGCTGAAGCGCTCCAGGTGCGTGTCCTGCTTGCCACTGGCGAGCATTTCGCGGCCGATCTGCATGGCCTTGTATTCCAGATGCCCGCCACCGATGGTGTCGAAGGTCTGGCTGGCGCTGATGACCATTTTTGAACCGGCATTGCGCGGCGTCGAGCCGAGCTCTTCGATGATGGTCACCAACACGCAGGGTTCACCGCGGTTTTGCAGGTCGGCGAGGGCGTCGATCCAGTTGTACATGTTTCACCTCGACATCTGTGTTGTCTGTTCCGGCCTCTTCGCGGGCAAGCCTCGCTCCTACAGGTTTTGTGTCGTCCGCATAATCGCGATTCAACATCTGACCCGTAGGAGCGAGGCTTGCCCGCGAAGGGCGCGTCTCGGTTTCTAGAGCGAAGCCAACTCGGTTTCGGTTTCAACGGCCTTCGCCGCCTTCAACTGCCGCATCTGCTCACAGCCCCACAACACCCGCTCCGGCGTCGCCGGCGCATCGATTTTCGGTTGATGTTTGTAATCACCCAGACTCGCCACGGCGTCCTTGATCGCACACCACGACGCGATGCCGAGCATGAACGGCGGCTCGCCCACAGCCTTGGAATGGAACACCGTGTCTTCCGGGTTCTTGCGGTTTTCCACCAGCTTCACCCGCAGGTCCAGCGGCATGTCCGCCACCGCCGGAATCTTGTAGCTAGCCGGGCCGTTGGTCATCAGTTTGCCCTTTGCATTCCAGACCAGCTCTTCCATGGTCAGCCAGCCCATGCCCTGGATGAAACCGCCCTCGACCTGACCGATGTCGATGGCCGGGTTCAGCGAGGCGCCGACGTCGTGGAGAATGTCGGTGCGCAGCATTTTGTACTCGCCGGTCAGCGTATCGACGATCACTTCGCAGCACGCCGCGCCGAACGCGTAGTAGTAGAACGGCCGACCACGTGCCTGGCTGCGGTCGTAGAAGATTTTCGGGGTCTTGTAGAAACCGGTGCTCGACAGCGACACCTGAGCGAAATACGCCTGCTGAATCAGCGCTTCGAACGTCAGGATGTGATCGCGAACCCGTACGTGACCGTTGTGGAATTCCACGTCTTCTTCGCTGACCTTGTATTGCCGTGCGGCGAATTCCACCAAGCGTTTCTTGATGATTTCCGCCGCGTTTTGCGCAGCTTTGCCGTTCAAGTCAGCACCGCTGGAGGCGGCGGTCGGCGAGGTGTTCGGCACCTTGTCGGTGTTGGTCGCGGTGATCTGCACGCGGTCCATTTCCACCTGGAACACTTCGGCCACGACCTGCGCGACTTTGGTGTTCAAGCCCTGGCCCATTTCCGTGCCGCCATGGTTCAGGTGGATGCTGCCGTCGGTGTAGACGTGCACCAGCGCACCGGCCTGGTTGAGGAAACTGGCGGTGAAGGAAATACCGAATTTCACCGGGGTCAGCGCCAGGCCTTTTTTCAGGATCGGGCTGTTGGCGTTGTAGCGGCGAATCGCTTCGCGGCGCTCGGCGTACTGGCTGCTTTCTTCCAGTTCGGCGGTCATTTCCTCGAGCATGTTGTGCTCGACGGTCTGGTAGTAATGGGTGACGTTGCGTTCGGTCTTGCCGTAGTAGTTGGCCTTGCGCACCGCCAGCGGGTCGAGGGCCAGATGCCGGGCAATCGCGTCCATGACTTCTTCGATGGCGACCATGCCTTGCGGGCCGCCGAAGCCACGGTAAGCGGTGTTCGACGCGGTGTTGGTCTTGCAGCGGTGACCGTTGATGGTTGCATCGCCGAGGTAGTACGAGTTGTCGGCGTGGAACATCGCACGGTCGACAATCGAGTTCGACAGGTCCGGCGAGCAGCCGCAGTTACCCGCCAGTTCCAGCTGGATGCCGTGCAGGCGCCCGCTGTCGTCAAAGCCCACGTCGTACTCGACATAGAACGGGTGACGCTTGCCGGTCATCAGCATGTCTTCGACACGCGGCAAGCGCATTTTGGTTGGCTGGCCGGTCAGGTGCGCAATCACCGCGCACAGGCAGGCCGGGCTCGCTGCCTGGGTTTCCTTGCCACCAAAACCACCGCCCATGCGGCGCATGTCGACGACGATTTTGTTCATCGACACGTCCAGCACTTCCGCCACCAGTTTCTGTACTTCGGTGGGGTTTTGCGTGGAGCAGTAGACGATCATCCCGCCGTCTTCAGTGGGCATCACCGACGAGATCTGCGTTTCGAGGTAGAAGTGCTCCTGGCCGCCAATGTGCAGCGTGCCCTGGATACGATTTTTCGCTGTCGTCAACGCGCCCGCTGAATCACCACGTTCATGGGTGTGACTGTCCAGCACGAAATGCTTCTTGCGAAAGGCCTCGACCACGTCCAGCACCGGTTCCAGGTCTTCGTATTCGATCACTGCGGCCATGGCGGCTTTGCGTGCGGTCTCCAAGTCACGAGCGGCAACGGCCAGTACCACCTGACCGACGAACTGCACGGTGTCGATGGCCAGCAACGGGTCACCGGGCATCAGCGGGCCGATGTCTTTCAGCCCCGGCACGTCTTCGTGGGTGATGGCGATGCGCACGCCTTCGAAGGCGTAGCAAGGCTTGGTGTCGATGCTGATGATTTTAGCGTGGGCGCGGTCCGACAGCCGTGCGTAAACGTGCAGCTGGTTCGGAAACTCCAGGCGGTCGTCGATGTACTGCGCTTCACCGGACACGTGCTTGGCAGCGCTGTCGTGCTTGACGCTGCGGCCGACGCCGGTGGTCAGGTCCTTGGCGAACAGTTCAGCCAGTTCGGCTTGGGTCTTCTCTACAGCGTGATGATTAGACATAAGCGGTCACCCGAGTCTCGATGTGCGGCGTTTGCAGTTCAATGAAGTATTTGCGCAGCAGGTTTTGTGCACTGAGCAGGCGGTATTCCTTGCTGGCGCGGAAGTCCGAGAGCGGCGTGAAATCTTCGGCCAGTGCGGCGCAGGCGCGTTCGACGGTGGCGTTGTTGAACGGTGAACTGAGTAACACGGCTTCGCAGTTGGCGGCGCGTTTGGGGATGGCAGCCATGCCACCGAAGGCAACGCGTGCGTCGGCGATCACACCGTTTTCCAGGCGGATGTTGAAGGCGGCGCAAACGGCGGAAATGTCATCGTCCAGACGCTTGGAAACCTTGTACGCACGGAACAGTTGTTCGGCGCTGGCACGCGGCACGATGATCTTCTCGATGAACTCGCTTTCCTGACGCGCCGTGACGCGGTAATCGATGAAGTAATCTTCCAGAGCCAGGGTGCGGCGGGTTTCGCCCTTGCACAGCACAATCTGCGCGCCCAAGGCGATCAGCAGCGGTGGAGAGTCACCGATCGGCGAGGCGTTGCCAATGTTGCCGCCGAGGGTGCCCTGGTTGCGGATCTGCAATGAAGCGAAGCGATGCAGCAATTCGCCGAAGTCCGGGTACTCGGCGTTCAAGGCTTCATAGCAATCGGAGAGGGCGGTGGCGGCGCCGATTTCCAGGCGATCGTCAAAGCGTTCGATGCGCTTCATTTCGGCGACGTTGCCGACGTAAATCATCACCGGCAGCGTGCGGTGGAACTGCGTGACTTCCAGCGCCAGGTCCGTGCCGCCGGCCAGCAGCCGGGCCTGTGGATAAGCGTCGTAGAGGTCGGCCAGATCGGCGACGGTCAGCGGCACCAGGCAGCGCTTGTCGCCGCTGTTGAGTTCGCCGATATCGGTCGGCGCGATGGCCTTCAGACGTGCAATGGTCTCGGCTTCGCGAGCGTCGAATTGATCGGGTTGCTTGCCGCAGCAGGATTGCTCGGCAGCTTGCAGAATCGGCCGATAGCCGGTGCAGCGGCAGAGGTTGCCGGCCAGTGCTTCGTGCGCTTTATGTGAGTCCGGTTGTTCGCTGTTCTTTTGCAGCGCGAACAGCGACATCACGAAACCGGGGGTGCAGAAGCCGCATTGCGAGCCGTGGCACTCGACCATGGCTTTCTGCACGCTGTGCAGTTCGCCTTGGTGCTTGAGGTCTTCGACGCTGATCAGTTGTTTGCCATGCAGCGACGAAACGAACGTCAGGCACGAGTTGAGGCTGCGATAGCGAATGTGTTCGCGGCCATCGTCATCCGTTTGCAACTCGCCGACCACCACGGTGCAGGCGCCGCAGTCACCGCTGGCGCAACCTTCTTTGGTGCCGGGTTTGCCCACATGGTCGCGCAGATAATTGAGCACGGTCAGGTTTGGGTCCAGGGCGTGCTCACTACGGAGTTCCTGGTTAAGTAAAAACTGGATCACGGAAGGCCTCGCAGACTCATTATTGTTGTTAACCGACTTGGACCGAATTTATCAGGTCTGACTTTGCGGTCAATGATTTTCTGACTTAAAGGTCAGGAAATAGCATTTTGTCGATCAACGACTCGTTCCTTCATTATTGACCCTTGCGGGTTAGCCTGCTTTTTGCGGGATTCGTGCCAAAAACCGCCGAGTGGGCACTCCGCCATGACCCCTCATGTGCGCTACACTGCGCCGCTTGTACAGATCGAAGAATTTGAAGGACACCCATGACGTTCAAGGCGCCGGACAGCCTCGCCGAGCAAATTGCTCACCACCTCGCCGAACGCATCATTCGTGGCGAAATGAAGCCCGGGGAGCGCATCCAGGAACAGAAGGTCACGCTGGCCCTCAATGTCAGCCGCGGTTCGGTCCGCGAAGCCTTGCTGATCCTCGAGCGTCGCCACCTGATCGCGATCCTGCCGCGACGCGGCGCGCATGTGACCGAACTCACCGTGCACAAGGTGCAGAGCCTGTGCGCGCTGATGGGCGAGATGTACATCCTGCTCGCCAATGCCGTGGCCACTGGCTGGCAAGTCCAGGCCGACCTGGCGCCGTTCGTGCAGATCCAGCAGCGCCTGACCGCGAGCTACGAGCGCCAGGACATCCACGCCTTCGTCGACGACAGTTTCAATGTGATGCGCGCCACGTACGGGTTTGCCAACAACCCGTACTTGCAGGAAACCGTCGAGAATCTGCAACCGGCCATGAGCCGTGCGTACTTCCTCGCCCTGGAGCAGCGCAAGGCCTCGATGAGCGAGTATCTGGAACTGTTCGAACGCTTGCTCGCGGCCGTGATCGCCCGTGACCATGCGCTGATTCGCACCGTGCTGACCGCGTATTGCCAGCGCAGTTGCGATCTGGTGATTTCTGCCCTGACGGACGCTTAAGCGTGCGGCTCAAGTGCATCAAGCTGGCGGGGTTCAAATCCTTCGTCGATCCGACCACGGTGAACTTCCCCAGTAACATGGCGGCGGTGGTCGGGCCCAATGGCTGCGGCAAATCGAACATCATCGACGCCGTGCGCTGGGTGATGGGCGAGAGCTCGGCCAAAAACTTGCGCGGCGAGTCGATGACCGATGTCATCTTCAACGGTTCGACCAGCCGTAAACCGGTGAGCCAGGCCAGCATCGAGCTGGTGTTCGACAACACCGACGGCACGCTGCTTGGCGAATACGCCGCCTATGCGGAAATTTCCATTCGCCGCAAAGTCACCCGCGACAGCCAGACCACTTATTACCTCAACGGCACCAAGTGCCGTCGCCGCGATATCACCGACATCTTCCTCGGTACCGGCCTGGGTCCACGCAGCTACTCGATCATCGAGCAGGGGATGATCTCCAAGCTGATCGAGTCCAAGCCCGAAGACTTGCGCAACTTCATTGAAGAAGCGGCGGGCATCTCCAAGTACAAGGAGCGCCGGCGCGAGACCGAAAACCGCATTCGTCGTACCCATGAAAACCTGGAGCGCCTGACGGACCTGCGCGAAGAGCTGACGCGTCAGCTTGAACGCCTGCACCGCCAGGCGGAAGCGGCCAAGAAGTATCAGGAATACAAGGGCGAGGAGCGTCAACTCAAGGCCCAACTGTCGGCCCTGCGCTGGCAAGCCTTGAACGAACAGGTCGGCCAGCGCGAAGCGATCATTGGCACCCAGGAAGTCACGTTCGAAGCGCTGGTGGCCGAGCAACGCAACGCCGACGCGAGCATCGAACGCTTTCGCGACGGGCACCATGACCTGTCGGAGCGCTTCAATCTGGTGCAGGGGCGTTTCTATTCGGTCGGTGGCGACATCGCCCGGGTCGAGCAGAGCATCCAGCACGGTCAGCAGCGCTTGCGTCAGCTGCAGGATGATCTGAAAGAAGCCGAGCGCGCGCGTCTGGAAACCGAATCTCACCTGGGTCACGACCGCACGTTGCTGCTGACCCTCGGCGAAGAGCTGGACATGCTCACGCCGGAGCAGGAAGTCACCAGCGCCGCCGCCGAAGAAGCCGCCGCCGCGCTGGAAGAATCCGAAACCACCATGCACGGCTGGCAGGAGCAGTGGGACACGTTCAACCTGACCGCCGCCGAACCGCGTCGCCAGTCCGAAGTCCAGCAGTCGCGCATCCAGCAGCTGGAAACCAGCATGGAGCGTTTGGCTGATCGCCAGAAGCGTCTCGGCGAAGAACGCGCCTTGCTTTCGGCGGACCCGGAAGACGCGGCGATCATGGAGCTCAGCGAGCAGTTGGCCGCTTCCGAGGCCACGCTCGAAGACTTGCAGGCCAGCGAAGAAGCGCAGGTCGAGCGACTCGAGCAACTGCGTCAGGAATTGCAGCAAGCGTTGTCGGCGCAGCAACAGGCGCAGGGCGATTTGCAGCGTCTCAACGGGCGTCTCGCCTCGCTTGAAGCCTTGCAGCAAGCCGCGCTCGATCCGGGCACCGGCACCGCGGAATGGTTGCGCGAGCAACACCTGGCGGACCGTCCACGCCTGGCCGAAGGCCTCAAGGTTGAAGCCGGTTGGGAGCTGGCGGTGGAAACCGTGCTCGGTGCCGATCTGCAAGCGGTGCTGGTGGACGATTTCGGCGGTTTCGACCTGGCCGGTTTTGCCCAGGGTGATTTGCGATTGCTCAGCCCCGCCAGCGATGGCGTGCGCGTGCCCGGCAGCTTGCTCGACAAGGTCGAGGCGCAGATCGATCTGTCGCCGTGGCTGGGGCAAGTCAAGCCGGTTGAAAACCTCGAACAGGCCTTGGCAATGCGCAGTCAGTTGAGCGCCGGTCAGAGCCTGATCAGCCGTGATGGTTACTGGGTCGGCCGGCACTTTTTACGGGTGCGCCGCGCCAGCGAGGCGGAAAGTGGCGTGCTGGCTCGCGGTCAGGAAATCCAGCGTCTGAGCAGCGAACGCGAAGAGCGCGAGGCCACGGTCGAAACCCTCGAAACCCAACTTCAGAATCTGCGGGCGCAGCAGCGTCAGCAGGAAAACGGTCGCGAACATTTGCGCCGTTTGCTGCAGGACGAAGCGCGTCAGCAAGGTGAATTGAAAGCCCAGTTGTCCGCCGGCAAAGCCAAGGTCGAGCAACTGACCTTGCGCCGTACGCGGCTCGATGAAGAGCTCACCGAACTGGCCGAGCAGCGCGCGCTGGAACACGAAAACATCGGCGAAGCACGTCTGCAATTGCAGGAAGCTCTCGACGCCATGGCGTTGGACACCGAGCAGCGTGAGCTGCTGCTGGCCCAGCGCGACAGCCTGCGCGAGCGCCTTGACCGCGTGCGTCAGGAAGCCCGGCAGCACAAGGATCACGCGCATCAATTGGCGGTGCGCCTGGGTTCGCTCAAGGCGCAACACGACTCGACGCGTCAGGCGCTGGAGCGGCTGGAAATGCAGTCCGAGCGTCTCACCGAAAAACGCGAACAGCTCAGCCTCAATCTGGAGGAGGGCGAGGCGCCGCTGGAAGAGCTGCGCCTGAAGCTCGAAGAGTTGCTCGACAAGCGCATGACCGTCGATGAAGAACTCAAGACCGCACAGATTGCCCTCGAAGACGCCGACCGCGAATTGCGTGACGCCGAAAAACGCCGCCATCAGGCGGAGCAGCAATCGCAGTTGATTCGTGGCCAGATGGAAACCCAGCGCATGGAATGGCAAGCCCTGACCGTGCGCCGCAAGACCCTGGAAGATCAGTTGCTGGAAGACGGTTACGACCTGCACGGCGTACTCGCCACGCTGACCACCGAAGCCAGCGAGAAGGACGCCGAAGAAGAACTCGAACGCATTGCCGCACGCATTCAGCGCCTCGGCGCGATCAACCTCGCGGCCATCGACGAATATCAGCAACAATCCGAGCGTAAACGTTATCTGGATGCGCAGAACGACGATCTGGTCGAAGCGCTGGACACCCTCGAGAACGTGATTCGCAAGATCGACAAGGAAACCCGCAACCGCTTCAAGGATACCTTTGATCAGATCAATGGCGGTTTACAGGCGCTTTTCCCAAAAGTTTTCGGTGGAGGGCGCGCGTATTTGGAACTGACGGGCGAAGATCTACTCGATACAGGGGTGACGATCATGGCGCAGCCGCCCGGAAAGAAGAACAGCACCATCCATTTGCTCTCCGGTGGCGAAAAAGCCCTGACCGCATTGGCCCTGGTTTTTGCGATCTTCAAGTTGAATCCGGCGCCGTTCTGCATGCTCGATGAAGTTGACGCGCCGCTGGATGACGCTAACGTTGGACGCTACGCCCGGCTGGTGAAAGAGATGTCGCAGACGGTGCAGTTCATCTATATCACCCACAACAAGATCGCCATGGAAATGGCCGATCAATTGATGGGGGTGACGATGCACGAACCGGGTTGCTCGCGTCTGGTGGCAGTGGATGTCGAGGAGGCGATGGCGATGGTGGATGCCTGAGTCGGCGTCTGTAGGGTGAGTATTTTTTGTCCGTAGGACTTATTTACCTTCCTTGACTTGCTGGCCAATCGACATATTCGCGCAAGCCATTGTGACAGACGGTGTAAAGTTGCCTTTGGTCGTGCTAGTTTAATGTCAATTTTTCGTATACGTGGGCAAAACGCCTGTCAGAACATAGAGTTGGCGCCACGTTTTAAAGCGGTTTACGAGTTGTAAACCCCTTATTTTTCAGCATTTTTTATAGAGGCACGGGATTACATGGAAATCGGTCTGCGCGAGTGGCTGATCGTCATCGGCATTATTGTCATTGCCGGTATTCTTTTCGATGGCTGGCGCCGTATGCGCGGCGGCAAGGGAAAACTGAAGTTCCGTCTTGATCGAAGTCTGTCCAATTTGCCGGACGAGGACACCAGCGCCGAGCTGTTGGGCCCGCCGCGCGTTTTGGATACCCACAAAGAACCGCAACTGGACGAGCACGATCTGCCGTCGGTGAGCATGCCTGCCCGTGAGCCCCGTGAGTCGGGTTCCAAGCGCGGCAAGCGTGGCCATGGCGAGCCGTCGCAAGGCGACATGAACCTCAGCCTGGACCTGGACGGCGGCCCGAGCTTCAGCAGTCGTGACGACGATTTCCCGGTTGATGCCAAGTCTTCGCCTTCGGTCAGCGACAAAGAACAACCGCAAGCCGAAGAGGTGCTGGTGATCAGCGTGATCTGCCGCGACGCCGCTGGCTTCAAAGGCCCGGCGCTGTTGCAGAACATTCTGGAAAGCGGCTTGCGCTTCGGCGAGATGGACATTTTCCACCGCCACGAAAGCATGGCTGGCAACGGCGAAGTCCTGTTCTCCATGGCCAATGCGGTCAAGCCGGGCGTCTTCGATCTGGACGACATCGACCACTTCAGCACACCGGCCGTGAGCTTCTTCCTTGGCCTGCCAGGCCCGCGTCATCCGAAGCAGGCCTTCGACGTGATGGTGGCTGCGGCGCGCAAACTGTCCCAGGAGCTGAACGGCGAACTGAAAGACGACCAGCGCAGCGTACTGACCGCGCAGACGATCGAGCATTACCGTCAGCGCATCGTCGAATTCGAACGCCGCGCCCTGACCCAGAAGCGCTGATATTGGCAATGTGCGGGCGTTCATGACGCGACTCCCGCACCCTGTAGGAGCCAGGCTTGCCGGCGAAGGCGATTTCAAATACGCCTTCGCCAGCAAGCTGGCTCCTACAATTAAAGTCACCGCCGTATTTACAGATTGAGCAGCCTCGGCTGCTCTTTTGCTTTATGAGAGAACACCCATGACCGCCGCCAAAACCCGCATTCTAGAGCTGCGCGCTGAGCTGGATCAGCACAACTATCGCTACCACGTGATGGACGAGCCGAGCATTCCGGACGCCGAGTACGACCGGTTGTTCCACGAACTCAAGGCCCTCGAAGCGGCCAACCCTGACCTCATCACCAGCGACTCGCCAACCCAGCGCGTCGGCAGCGCGGCGCTGTCGGCGTTCACCCAGGTGCGTCACGAAGTGCCGATGCTCAGCCTCGGCAACGCCTTCGAAGAAACCGACATGCGTGAGTTCGATCGTCGGGTGACTGAAGGCCTCGACCTGCCAGCCGGCGACTTGTTTGGCGGCGGGGCGGCGGTGGAGTACAGCTGCGAACCGAAGCTCGATGGCCTGGCGGTCAGCCTGCTTTATCAGGACGGTGTGTTGGTGCGCGGCGCAACGCGCGGTGACGGCACCACCGGTGAAGACATCAGTGTCAACGTGCGCACCGTGCGTAATATTCCGCTCAAACTGCAAGGCACCGGCTGGCCGGCGACCCTGGAAGTGCGCGGCGAAGTGTTCATGTCCAAGGCCGGTTTCGAGCGGCTCAACGCCACGCAACTGGAAGTCGGCGGCAAGACCTTCGCCAACCCGCGCAACGCGGCGGCTGGCAGCTTGCGGCAGCTGGATTCGAAGATCACTGCCAACCGTCCGCTGGAATTCTGCTGCTACGGCATCGGCCAGGTTTCGGCGGAGATTGCCGACACTCACATCGGCAATCTGAAGCAGCTTCAGGCATGGGGCATGCCGATCAGTCGCGAGCTGAAACTGGCACACGGCATCGATGAATGCCTGGATTACTACCGCGACATCGGTGAGCGCCGCAACAGCCTCGCCTATGAAATCGACGGCGTGGTGTTCAAGGTCAACAGCATCGCCTCCCAACGTGAATTGGGCTTCCGCGCCCGCGAACCGCGCTGGGCGATTGCCCATAAATTCCCGGCGATGGAAGAACTCACCGAATTGCTCGACGTGGAATTCCAGGTCGGTCGGACCGGTGCCGTAACGCCGGTGGCGCGCTTGAAGCCGGTCAAGGTGGCGGGCGTCACCGTGGCCAACGCGACGCTGCACAACATGGACGAAGTGGCGCGTCTGGGGCTGATGATCGGCGACTCCGTGATCATCCGCCGCGCGGGCGACGTGATTCCGCAGGTGGTGCAAGTGGTCATTGAGCGCCGCCCGGAAAACGCACGGCCAGTGCAGATTCCTGAGCAGTGCCCGGTCTGCGGTTCGCATGTCGAACGCACACAATTGGTCAAGCGCAGCAAGGGGCGCGAGACCATCAGCGAGGGCGCGGTGTATCGCTGTGTCGGTCGCCTGGCCTGCGGTGCGCAACTCAAGCAGGCGATCATTCACTTCGTTTCCCGTCGAGCGATGGACATCGAAGGTTTGGGCGAGAAGAGCGTCGAGCAGTTGGTGGACGAAGGTCTGGTGAGTTCGCCGGCCGATCTGTACGCCCTGACGTTCGAGCAAATCGTCGATCTCGAAGGCTTTGCCGAGCTGTCGAGCAAGAACCTGCTAAGCGCCATCGAAGACAGCAAAAAGCCGGGCCTGGCGCGCTTCATCTACGCCCTCGGCATTCCCGATGTCGGCGAAGAGACCGCCAAGGTGCTGGCACGCTCCCTCGGCTCGCTGGAGCGGGTTCAGCAGGCGTTGCCGCAAGTGCTCACGTACTTGCCGGATGTCGGCCTGGAAGTGGCTCACGAGATTCACAGCTTCTTCGAAGATGCGCATAACCGGCAGGTGATCGCCGATCTGCTCAAGCATGGCCTGCAGATTCAGGATCAGGGCGAGTTGGGCGCCGAGTTTGCGGCGAGCACCACGCTGGGCGGTTTCCTCGACAAGCTGCACATTCCTTCGGTCGGGCCGGGCGGGGCGCAGAAACTGGCGGAAAAATTCGGTTCGCTGGAGGGCGTGTTCGGCGCTGACTGGCTGGACATGCGCCAGGCCTTGCCAGAGAAACAGGCCAATTCGGTTCGCGAGTTCTTTGCCGTCGCCGAAAATCGTCAGATCGCTGAGGCCGCTGAAAAGCAGCTGCGCGATTTCGGCATGCATTGGCAGAGCGAGAAGAAGGTCGTCGAAGGCTTGCCGCTGGCAGGGCAGACCTGGGTGCTGACCGGCTCGCTGGAATTGATGAGCCGCGATGTTGCCAAGGACAAACTGGAAAGCCTCGGCGCCAAAGTGGCCGGTTCGGTGTCGGCCAAGACCCATTGCGTGGTGGCCGGGCCGGGTGCCGGTTCGAAGTTGGCCAAGGCCAATGAGCTGGGGTTGAAGGTGCTGGATGAAGAGGCGTTTGTCGCGTTTTTGAGTACACACGGTATTTCTGTTTGATGCCAATCGCGAGCAGGCTCGCTCCCACATTTGACCGCATTCCTACTGGAAGAACGCGGTTACCTGTAGGAGCGAGCCTGCTCGCGAAGGCGATATTCGCCATCACGCAAAATCCGGGAACGATCGGTAACCAATCATGATCTAGTCTTGGCAAGCCCAGGGAGAGATCGCCATGCACCGCTTCTTCGAACAGCTCAGCTCACGCATCGCCGCGCCTTTCATTGGCGAAAGTTCGCGCAACAGCAAGGTCTGGCATTGTCGCTGCGGGCAGTCGCTGTTCTTTCGCAACAGTCAGTGCCTGGCCTGTTCGGCGGCCTTGGGCTATCAGCCTGAACAGAGTCGCTTATCGTCGTTACAGCCCGGTTCGCAGGCCGATACCTGGATTCTCGATGCCGAACCCGGCGCGGGTATCTTCCGGCGCTGTGCCAATCTCGACACCCCGGCCGCCTGCAACTGGCTGTTGCCGGCCAATGATCACGAAACCTTGTGCATCGCCTGTAGCCTGAATCACACCATTCCTGATTTATCGCTTCCCGAGAATCACGAACGCTGGCGCAAGGTCGAAATCGCCAAGCGTCGGCTGGTTGCGCAACTGGTCAGCCTGGGTTTGCAGGTCATCCCCAAAACCGTGGACGAAGAGAGCGGGCTGGCCTTCGATTTCATTGGTGTCGACCTCGAAGGCAAGCCACCGACCACGGGCCATGCCAACGGCCTGATCACCCTCGATATCAAAGAAGCCGACGACGCGCACCGCGAGCAGGTGCGGGTGCAGATGCACGAACCGTATCGCACGTTGCTCGGGCACTTTCGTCATGAGGTCGGGCATTATTATTGGGACCGGCTGATCGCCAGCAGCCAGTGGCTGGAACCGTTTCGTGACGTGTTCGGCGACGAGCGCGCGAGTTACGCCGAGGCGCTCGACCGGCATTACCAGCAAGGCGCGCCGCTCGACTGGCAGCAACATTTCGTCAGCGCCTACGCCACCATGCATCCCTGGGAAGACTGGGCCGAAACCTGGGCGCATTACCTGCACATGATGGACGCGGTGGACACCGCCCTCGGCTTCGGCATGAGTGCGCGGGAAATGGATTTCGACTACCAGCCATTTCCGTCCAGCACCCTCTATGATCCGCAGCATCCCGGCGGCGCGGCGTTCCTGTCATTCGTCAATGCGTGGATCGAACTCGCCGGCATGCTCAACGAACTGTCGCGCAGCATGGGCCAGCCGGATTTCTACCCGTTCGTATTGCCGCCGGCGGTGATTGCCAAGTTGCACTTCATTCATCTGGTGATCCAGCAGGAGGGCGGCAGGGCGGATGAAGTGGTGCAGGACCTGTAGGCGCCTGCGCTCTTTTCAGGACTGCGCATGTCCTTGAAGCCGCTCATATTTTTTAATCCGCCCGAACGGTTGTAACTTCGCCTCAGATAGGTACAATGGCGCGGCTCGCCGTCAGGTGAGCGTCGTTATGGTGACCCCATCGGTCCCCCCGCAACGATTACCCGTGAACCTGGTCAGATCCGGAAGGAAGCAGCCACAGCGGGAACATTGTGTGCCGGGGTGTGGCTGGTGGGGTTGCCTCCATAACGCACCGCGAGCCTTCTCTCGCGTTTTTCATCAAAAAATACCGTCTTGTTGCTCTGCCATGGATTTCGTCCAGGGCGGATTTTTCGTCGTTTCTGTTTTGAAAACAGGCGCAAAAAAGGAGGCCGACCTGTCGAATCACGACAAGTCGGCCTCCTTTTTTCATTTCTGCCACTAAGGCTTGGACATGGCCTGGTCAACCGCTGCAATCAGCTTTCCCAGATCCTTCGGGGTGGCTTTGTGGATGACTCCGAACAGGTACGCCCGCTGTTCATCCTCATCGCCCAAATCTGCGAAGAAGGCTTTCAGTTTCACCCCCAGCACGCCGGCAAGCAGGAACAGGGCTTCCACGCTGGGGGTGTAGGTGCCGGTTTCAAAACGGCTGATGGTTTTCGGGTCAAAACCGGTTTTTTCGCCGAGTTCAGCCTGAGTAAGCCCCGCGACCTTGCGGTAACGCCGAATGGCTGAACCCAAACTTGAAATTTGCATCGCTCAATTCCCATTTAGAATCAAGAACTTAACGATAGATTTTTGCATTAGACAACTGCATGATCCATCACCTTGCTTTGCAAAATGTGATGCATTTCGTAGAATTGCCTCCTCCAAAGGGTATTTTGTGACCTGTTTGCGTAAGTTTGGCTGATGCGAAAGAGCCAGTACGGTGCTCCCTTGAACAATAAGTTGAGTGCCAAAGCCTCCCTGAAGCCTTGCAAAATGTTATCGAAATCGTTGTTGCTGCCCTTTGTCCGGGTCTTTGAGCCTAGTTGATCTTCGGCGGCCAAAGGGCCATCAATCGCTGTTCCTGGAGTGATCACGTGGCTCTGCGCAGTACGAATCAAAACATCTCTTCCGGGCATTTTGCGCTGGTCGAGCGGTACCACCGCTAGCGACAGTGAGCCTGACTCATGGATGAGAAATACCGCAGGGCCGTGGACGCCGCCGCGATCTTTTCCGAGACCGATCTGACCGGCCGGATTACCTACGTCAACGATCAGTTCTGCGCCGTCTCCGGTTACAGCCGCGAAGAACTGCTCGGGCAGAACCATCGCCTGCTCAATTCCGGCCTGCACTCCGCTGATTTCTTCGCCGGCATGTGGCGCACCATTGCGCTGGGCAATGTCTGGAAGGGCGAGATCTGCAATCGCGCCAAGAATGGCAGTCTGTATTGGGTCGAAAGTACGTTGGTGCCGCTGCTGGATGACGCCACCGGGCGGATTCATCGTTACCTGGCGATCCGTTTCGACATCAGCGAAAAACGCCAACTGCTGCATTCCCTGCAATGGCGGGTCGGTCATGACGTGCTGACCGGGCTGCCCAATCGCGCGTTTCTCTCGGACCTGCTGGATCAGGCGCTGGCGTTCTCGCGTGAGGAAAACATCCCGCTGGCGGTGTGCATGCTCGACCTCGACGGCTTCAAGGCGGTCAACGACGGCTACGGGCATGCCAGTGGCGATCTGTTGCTGGTCGAGGTGGCCAAGCGTTTGCGCGACATTGTTCGCGGCGAGGATGTGGTGGCGCGGCTGGCCGGTGACGAGTTCGTGCTGGTGTTGCGCTATGTGCGTGATGTGCCGGAGCTGCGCGCGGCGCTGAACCGTGTGTTGGGCGCGATTTCGGCGCCGTACCAGTTGCGGGGCAAGACCCTGAATGTATTTGCCAGCATCGGCGTCACCCTGTTCCCCGATGACAATCAAGATGCCGAAACCTTGCTGCGTCACGCCGATCAGGCGATGTACGTGGCCAAGCAGAGCGGGCGCAACCGCTTTCATTTATTCGACGTGTTCCGGGATCGAGAGGTCAAGGCCACTCACCAGACCGTCGAACGTGTTCGGCAGGCGTTGGCCGCCGGCGAGCTGCGTGTGCATTTCCAGCCGAAAGTGAACATGCGTCGTGGTGTCGTCGTCGGCTTCGAGGCGCTCTTGCGTTGGGAGCATCCGCAAAATGGCATGGTGCCAGCCCGAGAGTTTTTGCCGATGGTGGAGGAGACGGACCTGATCATCGATATCGGTGAATGGGTGATGGATCAGGTGTTGATGCAGTTGGACCGTTGGCAGCAAGCGGGGCAGGGCTGGCCGATCAGCGTCAACATCGCCGCCCGGCATTTCCAGCGAGCGGATTTCGTCGACCGGCTCAGGCAGGTGCTCGCCCGGCATGCCCGGGTCGCGCCGCAGATGCTCGATCTGGAAATCGTCGAGTCGGTGGCGATAGAAAACATCCAGCATGTCAGCGCCTGTCTGCAGGCCTGTCAGGCGCTCGGCGTGCAGTTTTCACTGGGCGACTTCGGCACCGGTTATTCGTCCTTGAACTACCTCAAGCGCTTGCGCACCCAGACCATCAAGATCGACAGGTCGTTTATCCGCGACATTCTGCATGACCGCGACGACCTGGCCCTCACCACCGCAGTGATTGGCCTGGCCCGCGCGTTTGGCCGACAAGTGATCGCCGAAGGGCTGGAAAGTATCGAGCACGGCGAACTGTTGATGCAGTTGGGGTGCGACGTTGCCCAGGGCTATTTCATTGCCCGGCCGATGCCGGCGGTTGATGTGCCGGGTTGGGTCGAAGGTTTTGTCGCGCCGGCGCAATGGCGAGCGCTCGATCAAACAGCCTGAGGCTATCAGACCTATGAAGATCAAATGTGGGAGCGAGCCTGCTCGCGATGACGGTGTGTCTATCACGCAAGTGCTGGCTGAAAGTACGCAATCGCGAGCAGGCTCACTCCCACAGGTTCAGGGTTTGCCGACATAGAGGCGGATAATGTCATCGATTTCCCCGGACATTTTCATCCTCAGCAACGTGCGCAGGATGCGTTGCACGGGCACTTTCGGGTCATTGCGCACGTAACAACCGACACTCTGCACTTGCAGCACCGCAACGCCTTGCAGTTGCTGCTCAGGTAGCAGACGCTGATTGAACCAGTCCAGTGTCCATTGATTGCTCACGGCGTAGCGATAGCGTCCGGCCATGAGTTTTTCCAGGACCTGTTCCTGATTGCGCGCGTCCTCGCGAAGCAGGCGCCCGGCGTCGAACAGTGGTTGCAGGGTGGGGTAACTGTAGCCGAGCACCGTACCGATGGATTGTTGCGGCAAATTCGCTGGATCGATTGAGGCCTGCAACTCGTGCCGGCTGATCAGCACGTCCGGCTGGGTCCAGAGCGGAATGCTCCAGATGTAGTCCCCGGACTGGTTTGGCGACCACGTTTGCGCGGCGTAGCAGCGGACATCGATCTCGCCGTGCTCCATGGCATTTTGCACCCGGGCCCGCGGCAGTACGTGAAACTCGGCCGGAACGCCAACCTGGGTCGCGAGGCTGACCATCACGTCATGCAGGATGCCCTGGGTCGGCTGGCCTTGATAAAGCTGCACCATCGGCATCGCCCAACTGTCGGGCACCACGAAGCGCAGCGGCGCGTTGGCAGCCATGACGTTCAGACTCATCAACAGCAGTGCCCCCAAGGCCAGCCGCATAAACGCTCCGCTATCGATGAAAATCGAGCCGATAAAAATCACCGCAAGTGCAGCTTAGCCAGATTAGACGAGCGCGCCGGATGCAATTTTGGCCTTGCTCCGCTAGCATTAGCCGCTTCTGCTTCCCAGTGGCGATGGTTTTCGATGAGTTATCAGGTTCTTGCACGTAAATGGCGTCCGCGCTCGTTCCGCGAAATGGTCGGCCAGACCCATGTGCTCAAGGCTCTGATCAATGCCTTGGACAGCCAGCGGCTGCACCACGCTTACCTCTTTACGGGCACGCGCGGGGTCGGCAAGACCACCATCGCGCGGATCATCGCCAAATGCCTGAACTGTGAAACGGGTATCACTTCGACGCCGTGTGGCGAGTGTTCGGTGTGCCGCGAGATCGATGAAGGCCGTTTCGTCGACCTGATCGAGATCGACGCCGCGAGCCGGACCAAGGTCGAGGACACCCGCGAGCTGCTCGACAACGTGCAGTACGCCCCGAGCCGCGGTCGCTTCAAGGTCTACCTGATCGACGAAGTGCACATGCTCTCCAGTCATTCCTTTAATGCGCTGTTGAAAACCCTCGAAGAGCCGCCGCCCTACGTCAAGTTCATCCTGGCGACCACTGACCCGCAGAAACTTCCTGCAACGATTCTTTCGCGGTGCCTGCAGTTCTCGCTGAAGAACATGACCCCTGAACGGGTGGTCGAGCATTTGACCCACGTACTGGGCGTCGAAAACGTACCGTTCGAAGACGACGCGCTGTGGCTGCTGGGCCGTGCCGCCGACGGTTCGATGCGCGATGCCATGAGCCTGACCGACCAGGCGATCGCCTTCGGTGAAGGTCGGGTCATGGCCGCCGATGTACGGGCGATGCTTGGCACGCTCGATCACGGTCAGGTTTATGACGTTCTGCACTCGCTGATCGAAGGCGACGCCAAGGCGTTGCTCGAGGCTGTCCGCCATCTGGCGGAACAAGGCCCGGACTGGAACGGCGTGCTCTCGGAAATTCTCAACGTGCTGCACCGTGTCGCCATCGCCCAGGCCTTGCCTGAAGGCGTCGACAACGGTCACGGCGACCGTGATCGGGTGCTGGCGCTGGCCCAGGCCTTGCCGGCCGAAGACGTACAGTTTTATTACCAGATGGGCCTGATCGGCCGCCGCGATTTACCGCTGGCGCCGGACCCGCGCGGCGGTTTCGAAATGGTCTTGCTGCGGATGCTCGCGTTCCGCCCGGCGGACACCGCGGATGCGCCGAGGCAACCGCTAAAGCCAGTGGGGATCAGCCAGGCCACAGTTGATTCCGCAAACTCAGTGGCTGCCGCGCCGGTTGTTGCGCCGGTAGTCGCTGCGGCAGTTGCACCGGTTGTTGCCGCGCCGGTCGCGCCGGTGGTTGCTCCCGAGCCTGAGCCGGTTGCGGCCGTTGTCGTGCCGGAACCGGTCATCGTGCCGGAGCCCGTTGTTGCGCCGGTAGCGGTCGAAGCGGTCGTCGACCTGCCGTGGAATGATCCGGTAGAGCCCGAAGTCGTCCAGCAGCCGGCCGTCGAGCCGGTGCTGGAAACCGCCGCTGAACAACCCGAATTGCCCCCGATGCCGTTGCCGACGCCTGACAGCGTTGTGCCAGACGCGCCGGAATGGGCCGCTGCGCCGATCCCGGAACCTTCCGTGGCCGACGTCGACGCCGGGACACGGGGCATCGACTCCGACGACGAGCCGCCGCTGGACGAGGACTACATCGAACCGGACATGGATTCGGCGTACAGCTACCTCGACGAACTGGCGAGTGAACATGCCGCCGAACCCGCGCCGGAACCTGAACCTGAGCCGGCCGCGATGCCCGCCACCGGTCTGGCCCTGCAATGGCTGGAACTGTTCCCGAAACTGCCGATTTCCGGCATGACCGGCAGCATCGCCGCCAACTGCACGCTGATCTCCGTGGAAGGTGACCACTGGCTGATGCACCTGGACCCGGCCCATAGCGCCTTGTTCAACGCGACCCAGCAACGTCGTCTCAACGATGCGCTGAACCAGTTTCACGGGCGCACGCTGACCCTGAGCATGGAACTGATCAAGCCCGAGCAGGAGACCCCGGCCCAGGCCGCATCCCGGCGTCGTGCCAACCGTCAGCGCGAGGCGGAAGAGTCGATCCACGGTGATCCGTTCATCCAGCAAATGATGCAGCAGTTCGGTGCGGTGGTCCGTAACGATACTATTGAACCTGTCGAAGCCCTGGTCAGTCAGGGCTAATAACTGAAGGCGTTCGGCCGAAAGGGCCGGGCGCTGTTTTTATCCAAGTACTTTGAGGTGATTCCCATGATGAAAGGTGGCATGGCCGGCCTGATGAAGCAGGCGCAGCAGATGCAGGAAAAAATGGCCAAGATGCAGGAAGAGCTGGCCAACGCCGAAGTCACCGGCAAGGCTGGTGGCGATATGGTCACCGTGGTGATGACCGGTCGTCACGACGTCAAGCGCGTGACCATCGATCCGAGCCTGGTCGAAGGCCTGAGTGAAGACGACAAAGAGATGCTTGAGGCCGTATTCGCCGCCGCCGTCAACGACGCCGTGCGCAAGATCGAAGCCAACAGCCAGGACAAAATGTCCGGCATGACCGCTGGCATGCAACTGCCACCGGGGATGAAGCTGCCGTTCTGATTCGCCAAAGCGCGTCGGATGAGCTACAAAAAAATGCCAGGCATTGCGCCTGGCATTTTTGTTTCTGTCTGTTGGAGATGTAGTGTCTGTGGGGACGCCTTCGCGGGCAAGCCTCGCTCCTACAGGTCATGCGTCGCTCTTGTAGGAGCGAGGCTTGCCCGCGAAGAAAGCGACGCGGTCCCCGACAGAAACATCGAACACCCGACCGCCACAAAGGTCTGCTTCCCTATACCGCCAAATTCATCGATCAAAGGAGACGCTCACATGCCACAAGCATTGACCCTCAACCAACGTATCGTCCTGGCGTCCCGCCCGGTGGGCGCACCGACGCCGGAGAATTTTCGCCTGGAACGGGAAGCACTGCCGGACCTGGCGGATGGCCAGATATTGCTCAAAACCCTGTACCTGTCGCTGGACCCCTACATGCGCGGCCGAATGAGTGACGCGCCGTCCTATGCGGCGCCGGT
Organism: Pseudomonas sp. BF-B-15; assembly: GCF_019946675.1. Taxonomy (NCBI): domain Bacteria; kingdom Pseudomonadati; phylum Pseudomonadota; class Gammaproteobacteria; order Pseudomonadales; family Pseudomonadaceae; genus Pseudomonas; species Pseudomonas sp. BF-B-15. The sequence continues at coordinate 31,144 of NZ_JAGYFZ010000013.1, read as the reverse complement.
GGCCATCGACGAAGTGATGACCGGTGGCGCCGTCAGCCGTGTCGAGCGCTCGCTGAATCCGAAATTTCAGCAAGGTGACCTGGTCGTCGGCGCTACCGGCTGGCAGAGCCACAGCATCAGCGACGGTCGCAATATCATTCCGGTGCCGTCCGGGCTGCCGAGCCCGTCGATGGCGCTGGGTGTGCTCGGCATGCCGGGCATGACCGCCTACATGGGCTTGATGGACATCGGCCAGCCAGCCTCTGGAGAAACCCTTGTGGTCGCGGCGGCGTCCGGCGCGGGGGGCTCAGTGGTCGGGCAAGTGGCGAAGATCAAAGGCCTGCGTGTGGTCGGTGTGGCCGGTGGCGCGGACAAGTGCCGCTATGTGGTGGACGAGTTGGGTTTCGATGCCTGCATCGACCACAAGTGTCCCGACTTCGCCGATGAGCTGGCTCAGGCGTGTCCCCAGGGCATCGACATTTATTACGAGAACGTCGGCGGCAAGGTATTCGACGCGGTGGTGCCGTTGCTCAACCCCAAGGCGCGGATTCCACTGTGCGGCCTGATCGCTTCCTACAACGCCAGCGAGGCGCCGACCGGTCCGGATCGCCTGCCGCAATTGCAGCGCACCTTGCTGACCAAGCGTGTGCGGATTCAGGGCTTCATCGTGTTCGACGACTACGGTGATCGTCAGCCGGAATTCGTCAGCGCCATGGCGCCGTGGGTGCGCGACGGCAAGGTGAAATTCCGCGAAGATGTGGTCGAGGGTCTTGAGAATGCACCCGAGGCGTTCATCGGCCTGCTGGAGGGACGCAACTTCGGCAAACTGGTGGTGCGCGTCGCGCAGGACTGAGTATTTGACGCTAAAGAGAGGCGCGGGTATAAACCGCGTCTCGTTGTTTTGTCGGACGTTTCCCCATGAGCTTCAGCCCTTTGATTCGCCAACTGATCGATGCCCTGCGAATTTTGCCAGGTGTGGGTCAGAAAACTGCCCAACGCATGGCGTTGCAGCTGCTCGAGCGTGATCGCAGCGGTGGCTCGCGACTGGCCCTGGCACTCAGCCAGGCGATGGAAGGGGTGGGGCATTGCCGGTTGTGCCGCACGCTGACCGAAGACGACCTGTGCCCGCAATGCGCCGATAACCGCCGCGACGACACCTTGCTGTGCGTGGTGGAAGGGCCGATGGACGTCTACGCGGTGGAGCAGACCGGTTTCCGCGGTCGTTACTTTGTGCTCAAGGGCCACCTGTCGCCGCTCGACGGGCTGGGGCCGGAAGCCATCGGGATTCCGCAATTGCTGGCGCGGATCGAAGAGGCAGGCACTTTTACCGAAGTCATCCTGGCGACCAACCCGACGGTCGAGGGTGAAGCCACGGCGCACTACATCGCCCAGTTGCTCAGCAACAAAGGCCTGATCGCCTCGCGCATTGCCCACGGCGTGCCGTTGGGTGGCGAGCTGGAACTGGTGGATGGCGGGACGTTGGCGCATTCGTTTGCGGGGCGTAAGCCGATCGCTTTGTAGTGTGTGGCGTCTGGACTGACGCCTTCGCGGGCAAGCCTCGCTCCTACAAGGGCTATGCAAAACCTGTAGGAGCGAGGCTTGCCCGCGAAGGGAGCACCTCGGTCCATCTGATTCACACAATCCTGTTGAAAACCAAGCAAGCGCTCGGTTAACGTCGCTGAACCCTTCCATGGAGTTCGCCGATGCCTGCCTTCCAGGAATACTTCGACCCCAGCCACCAATTGGTCCGCGACAGCGTCAGACGTTTCGTCGAACGCGAGATTCTTCCGGACATCGACCAGTGGGAAGAAGCCGAAAGCTTTCCCCGCGAACTCTACCTCAAGGCCGGTGCAGCGGGGATCCTGGGCATCGGTTACCCCGAAACCCTGGGTGGCAGCCATGAAGGTGATCTGTTCGCCAAGATCGCCGCCAGCGAAGAGTTGATGCGCTGCGGCTCTGGCGGTCTGGTCGCCGGGTTGGGGTCGCTGGACATCGGTCTGCCGCCCATTCTCAAATGGGCCAGGCCGGAAGTTCGCGATCGCGTCGTGCCGGCCGTACTGGCTGGCGAGAAGATCAGTGCCCTGGCGGTCACCGAGCCCAGCGGTGGCTCCGACGTGGCCAACCTGCAAACCCGCGCCGTGCGTGACGGCGATGTCTACCGGGTCAGCGGCAGCAAAACCTTTATCACCAGTGGCGTGCGTGCGGATTACTACACCGTTGCGGTGCGCACCGGTGCGCCCGGTTTCGGTGGCATCAGCCTGTTGCTGATCGAGAAGGGCACGCCAGGGTTCACCGTAGGCCGTCAGTTGAAGAAAATGGGCTGGTGGGCGTCGGACACCGCCGAGTTGTTCTTCGACGATTGCCGCGTACCTGTAGGCCATCTGATCGGCGCGGAGAACATGGGCTTCGCTTGCATCATGGGTAACTTCCAGAGTGAACGCCTGGCGTTGGCGCTGATGGCCAACATGACCGCGCAACTGGCGCTGGAGGAAAGCCTGAAATGGGCCCGACAGCGTGAAGCGTTCGGCAAGCCCATTGGCAAGTTTCAGGTGCTCAAGCATCGCCTCGCCGAAATGGCTACGGCGCTGGAAGTGTCACGGGAGTTCACCTACCGCCAGGCGGCGAAAATGGCGGCGGGGCAGAGTGTGATCAAGGAGATTTCCATGGCGAAGAATTTCGCGACGGACACGGCGGATCGGATTACCACGGATGCGGTGCAGATTCTGGGGGGCTTGGGTTATATGCGTGAAAGCCTGGTGGAGCGGCTGTACCGGGACAATCGCATCTTGTCGATTGGTGGCGGGACACGGGAAGTGATGAACGAGATCATCAGTAAGCAGATGGGGCTTTGAGTGTTGTGGTGTTGCTGCTGACGCCTTCGCGGGCAAGCCTCGCTCCTACAAGGGGTCGCATTATCCTGTAGGAGCGAGGCTTGCCCGCGAAGAGGCCTTTGTAGACGCAGCTTATTTATCGCTCAGGGCAAACTGCGTCAGGCAAAACGTCGGAATCCCCATGTCTTCCAGGCGTTGCGACCCACCCAACTCCGGCAGATCAATAATCGCCGCCGCTTCATGCACCCGCGCGCCCATGCGTCGAATCAGGTTCGCCGCCGCAATCAGCGTGCCGCCGGTGGCGATCAAATCATCGAACATCACCACCGAGTCGCCTTCACACAAGCTGTCGGCGTGGACTTCGAGGAAGGCTTCGCCGTACTCGGTCGCATAACCTTCGGCCAGCACATCCGCCGGCAGTTTGCCTTGCTTGCGGAACAGCACCAGCGGCTTGTTCAACTGATAGGCCAGCACCGAACCGATCAGGAAACCACGGGCATCCATGGCACCGATGTGGGTGAAATCAGCCTCGACATAACGGTGGGCAAAGCTGTCCATCACCAGGCGCAGGGCCGTGGGCGACTGGAACAGCGGGGTGATGTCGCGAAAAATGACGCCCGGTTTCGGGAAGTCGATCACCGGGCGGATCAGGGATTTGATGTCGAAGGAGTCGAAGACCATTGTCTAGGTGTCCTGGCAGGCTGCAAACGTCGCAGTATAACGGCGGCTGAACCGTTTCGCTCAGCCGCCGTGGTCGTAATCAGCCTTCGATCGAACCGCCGGCGAGGGCGCAGAGCTGGATCGGGTCGAGGATGTGGATTTCCTTGCCTTCGGCGGCGATCAGCTCGTTCTGCTGGAAGCGCGTGAACACCCGCGACACGGTTTCCACCGCCAGGCCCAGGTAGTTGCCGATTTCATTGCGCGACATGCTCAGGCGAAACTGATTGGCCGAGAAGCCGCGAGCGCGGAAGCGTGCCGACAGGTTGACCAGGAAGGTGGCGATGCGCTCGTCAGCGGTTTTTTTCGACAGCAGCAACATCATCTGTTGATCGTCGCGGATTTCACGGCTCATCACGCGCATCAACTGACGGCGCAGTTGTGGCAGTTGCAGCGCCAGTTCGTCGAGGCGTTCGAACGGAATTTCGCAAACCGAGGTGGTTTCCAGCGCCTGCGCCGAGACCGGATGCTTTTCGGTGTCCATGCCCGACAGGCCAACCAGCTCGCTCGGCAGATGGAAACCGGTGAGTTGTTCTTCACCGCCATCGCTGAGACTGAAGGTTTTCAAGGCGCCAGAACGTACTGCATAAACGGAGTCGAAAACGTCGCCCTGACGGAACAGGAACTCGCCCTTCTTCAGTGGGCGGCCACGTTTAACGATTTCGTCCAGCGCATCCATGTCTTCCAGATTCAGAGAAAGTGGCAAGCAGAGGGGAGCCAGGCTGCAGTCCTTGCAATGGGCCTGGTTATGAGCGCGCAGTTTTACTGGCTCGGACATTTCTTAAATCCTTGTGGGAAAGCACACATAAGACGTAAGGGTACCTCACCGGAAGACGTTCAGGCCAGCGCTGTGCCGATTTGTCACGCCATGGTAAAGCGCCGCTATCGGTGGCCGATAACTTGGCATCAACCTATGCGCAGGTACTCGTTTCATGGCCACCATCGGCGTGCTCAACCCCGGCAACAGTGGCGTGCAAACGCTGCATGAGCCCGCAAACGGCCTGGCCGGCGAAGACTCGGCAATCGCCATTGGCCCGGCCACTTCGCCCGTGGCTGAAGGCATCAAAGTCTCGTTGTCTGGCGCCGGTTTGACCAAGGCTGCCAGTTCCCACGATGACAACAAGGACATTGAAGAAAGCGGGTTGCCGGAAAACATTCAACAGATCCTGAAAATGATTCGCCGAATACAGAAGCAGATCGCCGAGAAAGTCGCGAGCATGCAAGCGGTAATGGCAGACAAGCGACTTTCAGCAGAAGAACGCAGGGCCAAGCTCGGCGCGCTGCAAGCGACCATCACCACCCTCAATGGCGGGCTGATCACGGCCAATATGGTGCTGTCCAAAGCCATCTCGCAGGCGAGCCTGACCCCTGAGCAAGTGCTGAAGACGACTTCCCTGCTGTTGGAACGTTAGATGACCCGCGAAAACCGCTGGCGATTCTGTTGCTCCAGGTACGCGTCGAACACCATGCACACCGAACGCACCAGCAACCGTCCGGCCGGCAATACGGTGATCCGTTCATTGTTCAGTTCGATCAGTCCGTCTTCGGCCATGCGTTGCAGTTGCGGCCACAATTCGCCGAAGTAACCGCGAAAATCGATGTTGAAAGCCTTCTCGATATCAGCGAACTCCAGGTTGAAACTGCAAATCATTTGTTGAATCACCGCCCGCCGCAGGCGGTCATCGGCATTGCACAGCAGGCCGCGATTGGTGGCCAGTTGTGCTGAAGCCAAGGCGTTCTGGTACTGATTCAGGTCGCTGCTGTTCTGGCAGTACAAGTCGCCAATCTGGCTGATGGCCGAGACGCCGAGGCCGATCAGGTCGCAATGGCCGTGAGTGGTGTAGCCCTGGAAGTTGCGTTGCAGGGTTGATTCTTCCTGAGCAATTGCCAGCTCATCGTCGGGCAGGGCGAAGTGATCCATGCCGATGTAACGGTAGCCGGCGGCGGTCAGCTGTTCGATGGTGCGCTGGAGCATTTCCAGCTTCTGTGCCGGCGTCGGCAATTCGTCGCTGTTGATTCGCCGTTGCGGCAGGAAGCGTTCCGGCAAGTGCGCGTAGTTGAACACCGACAGGCGGTCCGGTTGCAGGTTGATCACTTCGTCGACCGTGCGGGCGAAGTTCTCCGGTGTCTGCCTTGGCAAACCGTAGATCAGGTCAATGTTGATCGAGCGAAATTGCAGCGTCCGTGCGGCGTCGATCACCGCCCGGGTTTCCTCCAGGCTTTGCAGGCGATTCACCGCGCGCTGCACGGCTGGGTCGAGGTCTTGCAGGCCGATGCTGACCCGGTTGAAACCCAGTTCGCGCAGCAGGCCCATGGTCGACCAATCGGCTTCGCGCGGGTCGATCTCGATGCCGTAGTCGCCGGAATCGTCCTCCAGCAAATTGAAGCTTTTACGCAACTGGGCCATCAGCTGACGCAGTTCGTCATGGCTGAGAAAGGTCGGTGTGCCGCCACCGAAGTGCAATTGCTCAACCTTCTGCGCCGGGTCGAGATGGCAGGCGATCAGCTGGATTTCCTGCTCCAGGCGCTGCAAGTAGGGCAGGGCGCGGCCGCGATCCTTGGTGATGACTTTGTTGCAGGCGCAGTAGTAGCAAATGTTCGCGCAGAACGGCACGTGCACATACAGCGACAAAGGACGCAGGGCCTTGCGGCTTTCGCGCAGCGCATGGAACAGGTCGAAGGTGCCGACATGACCATCGAACTGCACGGCGGTCGGGTAGGAGGTGTAACGCGGTCCCGCCAGGTCATAACGGCGGATCAGATCGGTATCCCAACGAATGGCGTCGAGCATCATGCGGGCATTCCCCCGGATAGGCTGGCAGTGTCGGCAAGTCTATGGGGTGCGGCGTTGGGGCATCTTGATTTGCATCAACGGTCAGGATTTGTGTTGTGGGTGCGGGCCTCTTCGCGGGCAAGCCTCGCTCCTACGTTGAATTACATTCCCCTGTAGGAGCGAGCGGTGCGACGATTCGACTTGCCCGCGAAGGCCGCGCCGCCGATCAATGCCCCATAAGCCAATGCTGATGCGGCCCCGGCAAGGTCCAGATGCCAAACAGCATCACCAGCAAGCCACCCGTCATGCGTACGTACCGTTTGCGCAACAGCGCCGTGACCCGCTCGGCCGCCAGCCCCGTGGCGAGCAACACCGGCCAGGTGCCCAGCCCGAACGCGAGCATCAGCAATGCACTGTCCAGCGCATTGCCCTGGCTCGCCGACCACAGCAACGTGCTGTAAACCAGCCCGCACGGCAGCCAGCCCCAGAGCGCGCCGAGCAACAAGGCTCGCGGCAGGCTCGACACTGGCAACAGCTTGTTCGCGACGGGCTGAATATGCCGCCACAGACCGCGACCGAGGCTTTCGATGCGGGTCAGGCCGCTCCACCAGCCAGCGAGATAAAGCCCCATGGCAATCAGCAGCAATCCGGCGAGGATACGCATGAACATCGCCGCCGGACTGTTCGCCACCGCCCAACCCGCCAGGCCGATCAGCAGGCCGGCCGCTGCGTAACTGAGAATTCGCCCGAGGTTGTAGGCCAGCAGCAATCGAAACCGGCGGCTGCGCTGTTCCTTGGGAATCGCCAGGGTCAACGCGCCCATCAAACCGCCGCACATGCCCAGGCAATGCCCGCCGCCGAGCAGGCCCAGGATGACCGCCGACACCAGCAGTGGCGCCAGCTCAAACATGCGGGGGCGCCTTGTCGTCCGGTTTGGTCGGATGGCCGCTGGCCTCGTCGACCGCTGCGGTGTGGTTCGGGTCCTGGTCGTCGAACAGGATGCTGTGGGCCGGGCCGTCGAGGTCGTCGTACTGACCGCTGTCGACCGCCCAGAAGAAGATGTAGACCGCGATGGCGACGATCAGCAGTGCGGCCGGGATCATCACGTAGAGAGCTGGCATGGTGAGGCTCCATGCCCGCGCGGCTCAGGCCGGCAGCGGGCGGGTTTCTGGCGTGGCGCTGGCGGCCGGCGTGCGCGGCAGGCGAGTCAGGCGCAGGGCGTTCAGCACCACGGTCAACGAACTGATGGACATGCCGACCGCCGCCCACACTGGCGTAATCCAGCCGAGGGCGGCGAACGGCAACATGAGGCCATTGTACAGCCCGGCCCACAGCAGGTTCTCGATGATGACCCGACGGGTGCGCCGAGCGAGGCTGAAGGCTTGCACCAGCGCGTCCAGGCGGTTGGACAACAGCACCGCATCCGCACTGGTTTTCGCCAGATCGGTGGCCGAACCCATGGCGACACTGATGTCGGCGGCGGCCAGCACCGGCACGTCATTCACGCCGTCACCGAGCATCAACACCTTGCGTCCTTCTTTGTGCAACTGTTGCAGGACCTGCAATTTGTCGTCCGGACGCAAACCGCCACGGGCCTCGTCGATGCCCAGTTCGGCGGCGACGCTGGCGACCATCGGCGAGCTGTCACCCGACAGCAGCAACGTGCGCCAGCCGCGCGCCCGGCAGGCTTCCAGCAACGCGGGTGCATCGGCGCGCAAACGGTCGTCGAGGACGAACCATGCCAGCGGTCCGGCATTGTCGCCGAGCAGCAGCCATTGGCCGGCTTCATCCGGCATCAACGGGATGGCAGCGCCACTGAGTTCGCAGACAAAACCCGGTTGGCCGATGCGCAGGCGTTGCTTACCGACCACGCCTTCCAGGCCCAGCCCCGGCGTGCTGTGGACTTCTTCGGCGGCCAGTGGCGCGCGACCAAACGCACGGGCGATCGGGTGTTCGGAACGGTTTTCGAGGGCGGCGGCGAGGCCCAGGCATTGATCGCTGTCGAGCGCGCCGAGCGGGCGGATCGAGCGTAGCGCCAGGCGCCCTTCGGTGAGGGTGCCGGTCTTGTCGAAAATCACCGTGTCGATCTGGTTCAGGCCTTCCAGCACATGGCCGCGGGTCAACAACAAACCCAACTTGTGCAGCGTGCCGGTGGCGGCGGTGAGTGCGGTCGGTGTGGCGAGGGACAGGGCGCACGGGCAGGTCGCGACGAGCATCGCCAGGACAATCCAGAAGGCGCGCGATGAGTCCAGCTCCCACCACAGCAGGCCAATGCAAGCGGAGGCGATCAGCGTCAGCAGCAGGAACCATTGCGCGGCGCGGTCGGCGATCTCCGCCAGTCGTGGTTTCTCGGCCTGGGCTCGGTCGAGCAGGCGGACGATGGCAGACAGTCGGGTGTCCTGGCCGAGGGCGAGGACTTCCACGGTCAGCGCGCCTTCGACGTTCAGGGTGCCGGCGGTGACGGCGTCACCAAGCGTGCGCGGCTGTGGCAGGTATTCGCCAGTCAGCAGGGATTCGTCGATGCTCGACTGACCGTCGAGGATCTTGCCGTCGGCCGGCAGGATCGCGCCGGGATGCACCAGAACCTGATCGCCGACGCGCAGTTCGCTGAGCAGGATCCGCTCGCTCTGACCGTCGGCGCTCAGGCGCAAACACGAGGCGGGCAGCAGGTTGACCAGCTGTGCGGTGGCGGCGGCGGTGCGTTCGCGGGCGCGACGCTCCAGATAGCGCCCGGCCAGCAGGAACAGCGCAAACATGCCGACGGCATCGAAATACAATTCGCCGACCCCGGTGATCGAGGTCCAGATCCCGGCGATGTAGGCACTGCCAATCGCCAGCGACACCGAGACGTCCATGGTCAGGTGGCGGGTACGCAAATCGCGCATCGCCCCTTTGAAGAACGGCGCGCAGCTGTAGAACACGATCGGCGTGGTGAGGAACAGCGCGACCCAGCGCAGGATGGTGTGCAGCTCGGGGCTGAGGTCGATATTGAATTCCGGCCAGGTGGCCATGGTCGCCATCATCGCCTGGAACCACAGCAGCCCGGCAACCCCGAGTTGGCGCAGGGCCAGGCGGTTTTCGCTGGCCAGTTGTTCGCTGGCGCGGTCGGCCTGATAGGGATGGGCGGCGTAACCGATGTGGCGTAACTCGCTGAGCACCTGGCTCAGCGGCAATTGCGCATCGGCCCAGCGTACGTGCAGGCGATGGTTGGACAGGTTGAGGCGCGCTTCGGCCACCGCCGGCAAGCCGCGCAGGTGTTTCTCGATCAGCCAGCCACAGGCCGCGCAACTGATGCCTTCCATCAGCAGCGTGGTTTCGGCGAGTTCGCCATCGTGGCGCACGAAGGGTTTTTGCACGTCGGCGCGATCGTACAGCGCCAGTTCATCCACCAACTGCACCGGCAACGCTTCGGGGTTGGCCGAGGCTTCGCTGCGGTGCTGGTAATAGCTTTCCAGCCCACCGGCGACAATCGCTTCGGCCACCGCCTGACAACCCGGGCAGCAGAACTCGCGGGTTTCACCGAGGACGGCCGCGGTGAAGCGGCTGCCGGCCGGGACGGGCAGGGCGCAGTGGTAGCAGGGGGTTGGGGTGGTCATGATGTTGGATCTATGTCGTCTGAAAGGGCCTCATCGCTGGCAAGCCAGCTCCTACAAAGGTTCGCACGATCCTGTAGGAGCCGGCTTGCCGGCGATGCGCGAAGCGCGACTTTACTTTTTCAGGTCTTCGGCGCCCTGCAGCGGTTCGTCACCCAGCAGCAGATCCTTGTCATGGCTGACCAGCTCTTCTTCGAACATACGCCAGATGTGGTCGTCCTGAGTACCCAGCAATTCGACAAAACGACGACCTTCCACCTTGTCGCTCAACTGGCCGATGTAGCGGCCCTGTTCGGTTTCGCTTTGGGCGAGGGTGATCTTGCGATCCTTCTCCGGCTGGGTCGGCGAGATCAGGTTCAGTTCGAGGGTTTTCGGTTGGCTGTTGCCGCTCAGGCGCAGGTCGACTTCGCCGGTCACGTCATCCAGGTGCACGCTGGCGCGCAGGAGCAGGGTTTGCGCCAGCAGTTCACGGTCGAGGGAGCGGTTGATGCCTTTGCCGGCCTCGTAGTAGTTGTCGTTGACCAGGTTATCCGGGTTGTTCACCGCGATGGTCACCATGGACAAGGTCAAGGTCACCGAACAGGCGAGGATGGCAATGATGATCCACGGCCAAAGATGCTTGTACCAGGGACTTGCGGCGTTTGCTGCGGGCATGATCACTTCTCTTAACGAATTTGTGGGCCGATGAACCGGCTCTTGGCTTCAACGTGGATGCTCTCGTCATCGGCATCCTTGAGGATGAATTTCACCTCGTTGGTGCTCGATGGCAGTTTTTCCGGCGCGATGGACAGTTCCACCGGCTGGCTGAAAATTTCGCCGGCGGCGACCTTGATCTCGCGTTTGCCTTGCAGCTTGAGATCCGGCAGGCCGGCGGCTTCCAGCACGTAGGTGTGGTCGCGCTGATCCTTGTTCATGATCTTCAGGCTGTAGACGTTTTCAATCCGGCCTTCGGCGTTCTCGCGGTACAGCACGCGGTCTTTGCTGACGTCGAAACCGACCAGCGAACGCATGAAGAACGCCGTCGCCAGCAACGCCATCATCGCCAGCAATACAGCGGCGTAGCCGATCAGGCGCGGGCGCAGTTTATGGGTTTTTTGCCCGGACAGGTTGTGCTCGGTGGTGTAGCTGATCAGGCCGCGCGGGTAATCCATCTTGTCCATGATGCTGTCGCAGGCATCGATGCACGCAGCACAACCGATGCATTCGATTTGCAGGCCGTCGCGGATGTCGATGCCGGTCGGGCAGACCTGGACGCACATGGTGCAGTCGATGCAATCGCCCAGGCCCTGGGCCTTGTAGTCGATGCCTTTCTTGCGCGGGCCGCGGCTTTCACCGCGACGCGGATCGTAGGAAACGATCAGCGTGTCCTTGTCGAACATCACGCTCTGGAAGCGCGCATACGGACACATGTAAATGCACACCTGCTCGCGCAACCAGCCGGCGTTGCCGTAAGTGGCGAGGGTGAAGAAACCGACCCAGAAATACGACCAGCCATCCGCTTCGCCAGTGAAGAATTCGATGGTCAGCTCGCGGATCGGCGAGAAGTAACCGACGAAGGTCATGCCGGTTGCGAAGCCGATCAGCAGCCACATCGAGTGCTTGCTGAATTTACGCAGGAGCTTGTTGGCGCTCATTGGCGCCTTGTCGAGCTTGATGCGCTGGTTGCGGTCGCCTTCGGTGACCTTCTCGCACCACATGAAAATCCACGTCCAGACGCTCTGCGGGCAGGTATAACCGCACCAGACACGACCGGCGTACACGGTAATGAAGAACAGGCCGAACGCGCTGACAATCAGAATTCCCGAGAGCAGGATGAAATCCTGCGGCCAGAACGTTGCGCCAAAAATAAAGAACTTACGCTCCGGCAGGTTCCACCAGACGGCTTGATGACCGGCCCAGTTCAGCCAGACCGTGCCGAAATACAACAGAAACAAAAACGCGCCGCCCATCATCCGCAGGTTACGGAACAGGCCGGTGAAGGCGCGGGTGTAGATCTTTTCTCGAGAGGCGTAGAGGTCGACGCTGTTGTTCGCGTTCTTGGCAGGCGGGGTAACGTCGTGTACCGGAATCTGGTTGCTCATCAGTTGCATCCCACGGCAGTGGAAAAATGCCTCGGTCAGTACATGCCGACCGCGGTCAAAAAGGGGTGTTGCAGTGGCGCAATGATACGCCTGTAGCTCTAGATCAAGGGTGCGACCTTTGGTCGCGTTGGGGAAAAATCATGAATGGTGTAGCAGATGTAACAAAACATGATTCAGGTCAATTGACTTGTGGAGTATAGCCGGCTGGGGGTTGTTCATCGGCGCCAGCATCTTGTATGCCAGGCGCCGATCGCCGCTTACTTGACCGGGACAGTGTGAGTCGCGACGGGGTTTCGCCAGTCATTGCCCGCGACGACGTTCACTGTCATTTGCGTTCTATCGGCAGAGAACGTGGCATACAACCAGCTTTGCTGAACCGCCGAGCCACTCATGAACAAGGGAATGTCGCCGTAGATGTAGTTGCTCGACTCGTATTTCCCGCTTTGCTTGTTCGCACTCGCGGAAAACACGGCGGTCACGCCATAGTCCTCGATCATTTTTGTGAACCGGAAAATCTCGGTCTCCCTGACCGGCCAGTGAAACGGCTGATGCAAGTTCAGCAAAATGATTTTGCCTTGCGCCCGTGCCCGCTGCAGATCGCGTTCCAGCCAGTCGAGGGATGCCGTGATTTCATAGGCGGTGGTCTGGAAGAACGAGCTGGTGGAAAAGTTGGTGGTGTAAGTGGGTTCGTTGTGCAACTGAACCACGTGAACATCACCGTAATCCCGGGAGTAAGCCAGGCTGCCGTACCAGGTTTTCGTCAGGCCGGAAGCCCGGGCGGCGAGGTCCATGTTGGCGACTTTTCCCCAGTACCGGTCCTTGAGGTCGTCCACGCTTCCAGCGGCGCAACTTGCGCAACTGGCGACATTGAAGTCGTAGTCGTGATTGCCCAGGCCGTAGTCATAGAGGTTGCTCAGTTTGTTCTGCAATACCGCGTTGAGGTAGGTGCGTTCGCCGGGTTGTCCTGACGCAGTCATGTTGCCGTTGATCATGACGGGAACGGCGGAGGCGCCACCCGATTGTTTGCGCAAGTCAGCGATGCTGGAGTACTGCGCATCGATCAGCCAGCGTGAACGCTCTTCTTTGCTTGAGGTGGATTCACTTTCGCCATTGTCGGACTTTTCACTTGAAGGGAACTTGGGGTCCGAGGCAAAGACGATATGTTGCGGCGCGAAGTCAGAGGCCATGGAAAAGGTGGTCGTTACAGAGAACGCCAATATCAGGGCGGTCGGTAATGTATAAAAGTTCATAGAAGTCCATTTTTATTGATGTGATGGTTGCGTTTAAGGTTAGGCAAAATCTAGATTAAATAAGTTGATGGGCTCAATGAGTAATTTGGTTTGTTTTTATAGTTAATGTTTCATGATTCTAAATGTGTTGTTTGTTGGAGCTTGGGTGGGTGTTGTTGTAGTTTGCTCGTCGCAAGTAATTTTTAAATTGGAATTGTGTGAGCGTGCTCACTATTAAATATTAGGGAAAGGGACAAGATGGAATTAAGCAAAGGATGGCAGTTGTTGATGTTGCTGGTAGGTGTGTGGGTAGTTCCTGTTGTGTCGGCGGCGGAAATGCCGCGCCATATTGTGTTCGCTTCGGACCCGCAGTTTCCCTGGACCGATAACACTGACGCCCGGTTGCCGGAGTCCGATTCGCAGAAGCGGGAGCGCTCCCGTTGGCTGATCGAAACGCAGTACGACAGTATTGCTGACTTCAGGCGGCAACAGGGTGGGAGCGCGGCGGTGCCCGTGATGATCAATGGCGATATGACTGCCTTCGGTCATGCGGATGAGCGTTCCTATATCCAGCAGACGCTGGATTCGAAACTTCAAGGGGACTATGACTACGGGCTGGGTAATCACGACTATCAAAATAACGTGGATGATTGCTTTCTGAATAATTGCGCCGCTGGAAGCATTGAGGACTTGAAGAAACGCTATTGGGGGAAAGTCGGCAGTATGGATCTGGCGGCGCGCGCTTCAGGGTCGAGCACCATTTATTACGGCAGCCTCGCGTACTCCAGGGATTATGGTGATGTGCACCTGGTGCAGTTACATAATGAGCCGACTTACTCGGTGACCTTCTCTTCGGGGACTTTTTTCAGTCCGAAGGATTTTGAAATTACCCCGGCACTCGATTGGCTTGAGCGTGACCTTCAGCAGGCACGCGCGCAGGGGAAAATCATTCTACTGAACATGCATAAACCCAATGATTTTATGGGTGACTGGAGTCAGGAAAAACGGTTCAGGGATATGATCGAAAAGTATGAAGTGACTGCAATATTCGCCGGTCATCTTCATGGGCATGGCGGCACCATCTGGTACACGAACGGTGTGCCCGGTTTCATCAGCGGCAGTGCATCCCAGCAGACCTATCTGATCGCCAGTTTTTCCGAGGATCGCAAAAACCTGCACGTCTATGCGGTCGATAACAACCAGTGGCAAAAACGTGAGCTGATAGCGACAGTGCCGGTGTCATGACTTCTGGCCAATAGCCCATAAAAAAGGCCCCGTCAGATCACTGGCGGGGCCTCTTTTTTTGCATCAAGCGTTTGCCTTACTGGGCATCCGCCGCCGGAGCTTTCTCACCGTGAGACAAGCTGTAGACGTAAGCGGCCAGCAGGTGAACCTTGTCGTTGCCTTGCAGCTGTTCTTGCGCAGGCATCTGGCCCTGACGGCCGTAACGGATGGTCTGCTGCAGTTGAGCGAAGCTCGAACCGTAGATGAACGCACCCGGGTGGGTCAGGTCAGGTGCGCCCATCGCTGGCGTCCCTTTGCCGGCCGGACCGTGGCACGCCACGCAGTTGGCGGCGAACAGTTTCTGCCCGGCAGCCGGGTCAGCCTTGGTGCCTTCCGGCAGCTTGCGGCCATCGAGGCTGGTCAGGACGAACGCAGCAACGTCCGCAACGCCTTGCTCGCCGATCACTTCAGCCCACGCCGGCATGACCGCGTGGCGGCCGCCCATGATGGTGGCCTTGATGGTTTGTGCTTCGCCACCCCAGCGCCAGTCGGCGTCGGTCAGGTTCGGGAAGCCATAAGCGCCTTTGGCGTCGGAGCCGTGGCAAACCGAGCAGTTGGAGGCGAACAAACGGCCACCCATCTTCAGGGCTTGCGGGTCCTTGGCGACTTCTTCGATCGGCATGGAAGCGAATTTGGCGAAGATCGGGCCGAACTTGGCGTCCGACTTGGCCATTTCCTTTTCCCACTCGTGAACGCCGGTCCAGCCGCTCTGGCCGTTGGCGAACGCGGTCTGCTTCTCGTTATCCAGGTAGTTGTAACCTGGCAGCAGGCCTTTCCAGTTGCCCAGGCCCGGGTACAGCACCAGGTAACCCAGGGCGAAAATGATGGTGCCCACGAACAGCATGAACCACCATTTCGGCAGCGGGTTGTCGTACTCCTCGATCCCGTCGAAGGAGTGGCCAACCGTTTCTTCGGTGGCTTCGCTGCGCTGGCCCTTGCGGGTGGACAGCAACAGCCAGGTCAGGGCGAAGATGGTGCCGAGACTGAGGACTGTGACGTACAGACTCCAGAACGTAGTCATTCTTTGTTACTCCTAGAAGCTTGCTCGACGTGCTTGATGGCTTCGGGATCATCCGCGAAAGGCAGCAAGGTCGCGTCTTCAAACTCCGACTTGCGCTTGGGGCTGAACACCCACAACGCCAGACCGATGAAGGCCACCATCACAACAACGGTGCCCAGGCCACGAATCATCCCGATATCCATCTAAATCACCGTTTGCTTTTGATGATGGTGCCCAGGCCTTGCAGATAGGCCACCAGCGCGTCCATTTCGGTTTTGCCCTTCACAGCATCCTTGGCACCGGCGATGTCTTCGTCGGTGTAAGGGACGCCGAGCGTGCGCAAGACTTCCATTTTCTTGGCGGTGTCTTTGCCGTCGAGCTTGTTTTCCACGAGGAACGGGTAGGCCGGCATTTTCGACTCGGGCACTACGTTGCGCGGGTTGTACAAATGCGCACGCTGCCAGTCATCGGAGTAACGACCGCCGACACGGGCCAGGTCTGGACCGGTACGCTTGGAACCCCACAGGAACGGGTGGTCCCAGACGCTTTCACCGGCAACCGAGTAGTGGCCGTAGCGTTCGGTTTCAGCACGGAACGGGCGGATCATCTGCGAGTGGCAGCTGACACAACCGTTGGCGATGTAGATGTCGCGGCCTTCCAGTTCAAGGGCGGTACGAGGCTTCATGCCTTCGACCGGCTTGTTGGTGACGTCCTGGAAAAACAGCGGAACGATCTGGGTCAGGCCGCCGATGCTGACGGCGATGACCATGAAGAAGGCCAGCAGGCCAATATTCTTCTCGACTGCTTCATGCTTCATCAGTGAGCTCCAACTACAGCAATCTGTTCGGCGGCTTCAGCTTCTGCCGGGTTCGAGGCACGTACGGTACGCCATACGTTGTAGGCCATGAGCAGCATGCCGGTGGCGAAGAATGCGCCGCCCAATGCGCGAACGATGAAGCCCGGGTGGCTGGCTTGCAGCGCTTCGACGAACGAGTAGGTGAGGGTGCCGTCGTCGTTGATTGCACGCCACATCAGACCCTGGGTGATGCCGTTGACCCACATCGAAGCGATGTACAGCACGGTACCGATGGTCGCGAGCCAGAAGTGTGCGTTGATCAGGCCGATGCTGTGCATCTGCGCGCGACCGAACAGTTTCGGGATCATGTGGTAGATCGCGCCGATCGAGATCATCGCTACCCAGCCAAGAGCGCCGGCGTGTACGTGGCCGATGGTCCAGTCGGTGTAGTGCGACAGCGAGTTGACGGTCTTGATCGCCATCATCGGACCTTCGAAGGTCGACATGCCGTAGAACGCCAGGGAGACCACGAGGAAACGCAGGATCGGGTCGGTGCGCAGCTTATGCCAGGCGCCCGACAGGGTCATCATGCCGTTGATCATGCCGCCCCAGCTTGGTGCCAGCAGGATGATCGACATGGCCATGCCCAGCGACTGCGCCCAGTCCGGCAGCGCGGTGTAGTGCAGGTGGTGCGGACCGGCCCAGATGTACAGGGTGATCAGCGCCCAGAAGTGCACGATGGACAGGCGATAGGAGTAGATCGGACGCTCGGCCTGCTTCGGAACGAAGTAGTACATCATCCCGAGGAAGCCGGTGGTCAGGAAGAAACCTACGGCGTTGTGGCCGTACCACCACTGGATCATCGCATCCGTCGCACCGGCGTAGGCCGAGTAGGACTTGAAGAAACTGACCGGCAGCGAGGCGTGGTTGACGATGTGCAGCATCGCCGTCACGACGATGAAGGCACCGTAGAACCAGTTGCCCACATAGATGTGCTTGGTCTTGCGCTTGGTGATGGTGCCGAAGAACACCAGACCGTAGGTGACCCAGACGATGGCCAGCAGAATAGCCAGGGGCCATTCCAGCTCAGCGTATTCCTTGGTGGTGGTGTAACCCAGCGGCAAGGTAACGATGGCGCCGACGATCACCGCTTGCCAACCCCAGAAGGTGAAGGCCGCGAGGCTGTCGGAAATCAGTCGCGTTTGGCAGGTTCGCTGCACGACGTAATAAGAAGTGGCAAACAGTGCACAACCACCAAAGGCGAAAATCACCAGGTTAGTGTGCAACGGGCGCAGGCGTCCAAAGCTCGTCCACGGCAGACCGAAGTTCAACTCCGGCCAGACCAGTTGCGAGGCGATGAAGACACCGAGCCCCATGCCAAGGATCCCCCAGACCACCGTCATGATGGCGAACTGGCGGACTACCTTATAGTTATAAGCAGTCGGACTGATTGCTGTGCTCATTCTAAGGTTCCACGGTTTGGGTGTTTTATTAGGAGTAAAAATCGGCCGCAAGTATGGAGAAAGCAGGGGGTCATTGCAACGCGCCATGACCTGGGTCAATGCTTTCAAAAGCTGATTCTGCGGCCTTTCCATGCGCCGCGTAAGGACAAAATCGCCCTCGGACAAAATGTCGCAGCGAACGAAAATGATGAGAGGGTCAGGTCAGTTGTAACGGGGTGTGTTCAAACGCAACGATCGGGTGACCGATGGCAATTGGCACGACAGCCGGTATCTACCAGCCTTTGCGGCTTGTCATCGAGCTGATTCGTCGAACACATCGGGTCGGGTCGACCTGGAACCGGCTCAAGCCAGTCCGCATCGGGGCAAGCTTAGACCCGAATCTGGTGAACCGAAAGGCGGACTAACGGAGGGGTGCGACAATGGGTCGCAAAGGGGCAGGGAACTGCCGCATCCGAGAAGAATGCGGCAGCAGAGCGGTCAAGAATTATTCGCTTTTGCCTTCCGCCTGCAAACGCTCTGTATTCAGACCGTGGGACAGGCTGTACACATAAGCGGCCAGCAGTTGCACTTTGTCGTTGCCGAGCAGTTCGTTCTGCGCCGGCATATGGCCCTGGCGGCCATGGCGGATCGTTTGTTGCAGTTGCGCCAGGCTTGTACCGTAGATAAAACCGGCCGGTTGCGTCAGGTTCGGCGCACCCATGGCTTCAGTGCCCTTGCCGTTTGCCCCATGACAGGCTACGCAGGTGGTGCTGAATGCTTGCTGTCCGGCTTGCAGGTCGGCGGTGTCGCCAGCCGGCAATGGCAGGCCGGCCAGTTCATGACGCACATACGCGGCAACGTTTTTCACGCCGGCTTCACCGAGGATTTCACCCCAGGCCGGCATCGCCGCCATGCGTCCACCCATGATCGTGGTCTTGATCATCTCGGCGTCGCCGCCCCAGCGCCAGTTGCTGTCGGCCAGGTTCGGGAAACCGAAAGCGCCCTTGGCATCCGAGCCGTGGCACACCGAGCAGTTCGAGGCGAACAGGCGACCGCCCATTTTCAGCGCTTGCGGGTCCTTGGCCACTTCTTCCACCGGCATGGCGGCGAATTTGGCGAAGATCGGTCCGAACTTCGCGTCGGCCTTGTTCATCTCCTTTTCCCATTCGTGAACGCCGGTCCAGCCGTTCTCGTAACCCGGCAGGATGCCTTTCCAGTTGCCCAGGCCCGGGTAAAGAATCAGGTAGCCCACGGCGAACACCAGCGTGCCGGCGAACAGCATGAACCACCACTGCGGCAGCGGATTGTCGTACTCCTCGATGCCGTCGAAGCTGTGGCCCATGGTCTGGTCGACGCTGCCCTTGGTTTCGCCCTTGCGGGTGCCGATCAGCAGCCAGGTCAGGCCGATCAGGCTGCCGATGGTCAGTACGCAGATCCACGTACTCCAGAAAGTGGTCATGACCGGGTACTCCTTGCTTCAGGTTCTTGGGTGCTATCGGCTTGTGGCTCATCGGCGAACGGCAGCAAACGTGCTTCGGCGAACTCCGGATTGCGCTTGCTGTTGAACACCCACAACGTCAGGCCGACAAAGGCCACGAACACCACGACCGTGCCCAGGCCGCGAATCAATCCACTGCTCATTACGCTCATTATTTCAAAGGGCATGGCTCACCTCTTGCTCTTGATGGCAGTGCCGAGCACTTGCAGGTAGGCGACCAGTGCGTCCATTTCGGTCTTGCCCTTGAGCGATTCGACCGAGCCTGCGATGTCGGCATCGGTGTACGGCACGCCGAGGGTGCGCATCGCCTTGATCTTGGTTTCGGTGTGGCTGCTGTCGAGCTGATTGGCCACCAGCCATGGATAGGCAGGCATCTTCGATTCCGGCACCACGTTGCGCGGGTTGTACAAGTGCGCGCGGTGCCAGTCTTCGGAGTAGCGGCCGCCGACACGGGCCAGGTCCGGACCGGTACGCTTGGAACCCCACAGGAACGGGTGATCCCAGACGCTTTCCCCGGCCACCGAGTAGTGACCGTAACGCTCGGTCTCGGCGCGGAACGGCCGGATCATCTGCGAGTGGCAACCGACGCAGCCTTCGCGGATGTAAATGTCGCGACCTTCCAGTTGCAACGCGGTGTAGGGCTTCATGCCTTCCACCGGTTTATTGGTCACGTCCTGGAAGAACAGCGGGACGATCTGGGTCAGACCGCCGATGCTCACGGCCAGGACCATCAGCAGCATCAGCAGGCCGACGTTTTTTTCGATTGTTTCGTGTTTCATCTCGGACTCCTCAGGCCATCTGCGCGGCAGCGGCGACTTCGGCAGGCTGCGAGGCCCGCACGGTGCGCCAGGTGTTGTAAGCCATCAGGAACATGCCGCTGAGGAAGATCGCACCGCCCACCAGTCGCACGATGAAGCCTGGGTGGCTGGCCACCAGGGTTTCGACGAAGGAGTAGGTCAGCGTGCCGTCTTCGTTGACTGCGCGCCACATCAGACCCTGGGCGATGCCGTTGACCCACATCGAGGCGATGTACAGCACGGTGCCGATAGTGGCCAGCCAGAAGTGTGCGTTGATCAGGCCGATGCTGTGCATCTGCGGGCGACCGAAGATTTTCGGGATCATGTGGTACAGCGCGCCGATGGAAATCATCGCCACCCAGCCGAGTGCGCCGGCGTGTACGTGGCCGATGGTCCAGTCGGTGTAGTGGGAGAGGGCGTTCACGGTCTTGATCGCCATCATCGGCCCTTCGAAGGTCGACATGCCGTAGAACGCCAGCGAGACCACGAGGAAGCGCAGGATCGGGTCGCTGCGCAACTTATGCCAGGCACCGGAGAGCGTCATCATGCCGTTGATCATGCCGCCCCAGCTTGGCGCCAGCAGAATCAGCGACATCACCATGCCCAGCGACTGCGCCCAGTCCGGCAGCGCGGTGTAGTGCAAGTGGTGCGGGCCGGCCCAGATGTACAGGGTGATCAGCGCCCAGAAGTGCACGATCGACAGGCGATAGGAATACACCGGACGCTCGGCCTGTTTCGGCACGAAGTAATACATCATCCCGAGGAAACCGGCGGTGAGGAAAAAGCCTACGGCGTTGTGGCCGTACCACCACTGCACCATGGCATCGGTCGCACCGGCGTACAGCGAGTAGGACTTGGTGAAACTCACCGGCAGCTCAAGGTTGTTGACGATGTGCAAAATCGCCACGGTGATGATGAAACCACCGAAGAACCAGTTGCCCACATAGATGTGCTTGGTCTTGCGCTTGGCCAGCGTGCCGAAAAACACGATGGCGTAGGCGACCCAGACGATGGTGATCAGGATGTCGATCGGCCATTCCAGCTCGGCGTATTCCTTGGAACTGGTGTAACCCAGCGGCAGGCTGATCGCCGCCAGCAGAATCACCAGTTGCCAGCCCCAGAAGCAGAACGCGGCGATTTTCGGTGCAAACAGTTGCGTCTGGCAGGTGCGTTGCACCGAATAGAACGAACTGGCGAACAGGGCGCAACCGCCGAACGCGAAGATCACCGCGTTGGTGTGCAGCGGGCGCAAGCGGCCGAAACTGGTCCACGGCAAATTGAAGTTGAGTTCGGGCCAGACCAATTGAGCCGCGAGAAAAACCCCGAGCCCCATGCCGACGATGCCCCACACCACCGTCATAATGGCGAATTGGCGGACCACCTTGTAGTTGTAGGCGGTACTGATAGAAGTGTTCATGGTTCCCCATCCACGGTTCAGCCGAAAGGGCGTTCGCGCAAGGCAGACGCTCCCTTCGCCTGGAGTTATAGGCAGACTAAAAGCGAGGCAAGCATGGACAAAGAGCACAAGGCCAGTATTGACGGGGATCAATGGGCGCAGTGTGTGCGGGAGCATGGATGGCTGTGGAATGAAGCCGCTTCAACGGTTTCGGGTGAACCTGTGACGCTGATTCTTGCGCATGGCGCCGGGGCGCCGATGGACAGCGCCTGGATGAACGACATGGCCGCGCGCCTTGCTGCGCAGGGCGTCAACGTGCTGCGCTTCGAGTTCCCCTACATGGCGCAACGACGTGTCGATGGCGGCAAGCGTCCCCCGAACCCGGCACCGAAACTGCTGGAGTGCTGGCGTGAGGTGTACGCCGTGGTGCGACGCCATGTCACTGGTCGCCTGGCCATTGGCGGCAAGTCCATGGGCGGACGGATGGCCAGTCTTTTGGCCGATGAGCTCAAAGCCGATGCGTTGGTGTGCCTCGGCTATCCGTTCTATGCCGTAGGCAAACCGGAGAAACCCCGGGTCGAGCATCTGGCTGCGCTGAAGACCCGGACGCTGATTGTCCAGGGTGAGCGCGATGCGCTGGGGAATCGTGAGGCGGTCGAGGCTTATGCGTTGTCACCGAGTATCGAGGTGTTCTGGCTGGTGGCGGGGGATCATGATTTGAAGCCGTTGAAGGCTTCGGGGTTTACGCATGAGCAGCATTTGGCGGCTGCGGCGAGCAAGGTTGCAACATTTCTGCGGTGAGATTTGCAGTGTCTGTCCGGGCCTCTTCGCGGGCAAGCCTCGCTCCTACAGGTTATCGGTGTCCGCTTGGGATGACCTGTAGGAGCGAGGCTTGCCCGCGAAGGCGCCCCAACAGGCAACATCTCATTCAAACTGGCAATAAAAAACCCGGAGGCTTTCACCGTCCGGGTTTTGTTTTTCCAGCATCAATCAGCGGTTAAACCGCTCCACCAACGAATACTGGGTATTCGCGGTCTTGGTCAGCTCTTCACTCAACAACGCCGAGTGCTGCGCCTGTTCCGACGTCTGGTCGGCCAGTTGCGAGATGTTGCTGATGTTGCGGCTGATTTCTTCGGCCACCGAGCTTTGCTCTTCGGTCGCGGCCGCGATCTGGGTGGTCATGTCGGTGATGTGTGCCACCGCTTCGCTGATCCCGACCAGTGCCTGATCCGCTTCGAGTACCCGCGCCACACCTTCTTCCGCCTGGCGATGCCCGGATTCCATGGTTTGCACGGCGGTGCTGGCGGTTTGCTGGAGCTTGGCGATCAGGGCGTGAATCTGCCCGGTGGATTCGCTGGTGCGTTGCGCCAATTGGCGAACTTCGTCGGCAACCACCGCAAAGCCGCGACCCATCTCGCCGGCACGCGCCGCTTCGATGGCGGCGTTCAACGCCAGCAGGTTGGTCTGGTCGGCGATGCCTTTGATTACGTCGACCACGCCGCCGATTTCATCGCTGTCCTTGGCCAGTTGCGTCACGGTCAGGCCGGTTTCGCCGACCACCTCCGACAGGCGCTGAATGGCTTCGCGGGTTTCCCCGGCGATGTCACGGCCGCGCCCGGTCAGGCGATTGGCTTCTTGAGTCGCGTCCGCCGTGCGTTGCACGTGGCTGGCGACTTCCTGGGTGGTGGCGGCCATCTGATTGACGGCGGTGGCCACCTGCTCGGTTTCGACGCGCTGACGTTCCAGGCCGGTGGAGCTGCTGTGAGCCAGTGTGTCGGACTGTTTCGCCTGGTCGCTCAGGTGCTCGGCGGTGTCCTGCAGACGGGTCAGGCAGGTTTTCAGGCGGGCTTCCTGGCTGAGGATCGACATCTCCAGACGCGCCTGGGCACCACGGCTGTCGGTGTACATCTGTGCGATCAGCGGGTCGGAGGTGGTCTGCTCGGCCAGGCGCAGCAAGCGCTTGAGGCCGCGCTGTTGCCAGCTCAACCCCAGCAGGCCCAGTGGCACCGAAAGACCGGCGGCCAAGGCGAAACCCCATTGGGAGTTGAGCGTGGCACCGATCATGAAGCTCAGCTGGCTGACCAGAATGAACGGCAACCAGTCCTGCAGGACCGGCAGCCATTTATCGGTGGAAGGAATCGCTGACTTGCCCTGGTTGATGCGTTGGTAGAGCGCTTCGGCACGCTGGATCTGCTCGGCGGTGGGTTTGACCCGCACCGACTCGTAACCGATCACCTGGTTGCCATCGAACACCGGTGTGACGTAGGCGTTAACCCAGTAGTGGTCACCGGTCTTGCAGCGATTCTTGACAATGCCCATCCATGGCAAGCCTTGTTTCAATGTGCCCCACATGTGCGCGAACACCGCGGCCGGTACGTCGGGGTGACGAACCAGGTTATGCGGTGCACGGATCAGTTCCTCGCGGGAATACCCACTGATTTCGACGAAAGCGTCGTTGCAGTAGGTGATCACGCCCTTGGCATCGGTGGTGGAGATCAACCGTTGCTGAGCCGGGAAGGTCCGTTCGCGTTGTGTAATGGGCTGGTTGTTACGCATGGCTTTTTTCAATCCGCAAGGCTTTGAGAGGTTGTCGGCACCGTCAGGGATTTATTGAAGAATATTTTTCAATAATCAGCGGCGCGTCGCAAAACGACCGTTGCGTCAGCCCGCCAGCATCGGATAGGTGAACAGGCTGAAATGCAGCAGGTTCAAACCGAAATGCGTGGCAATGGCCGCACCTAACCCTCCGAAACGGTAGGCCAGACCATAGCCGACACCTGCCAGACTCGCCAGCAACACCCATTGCCAGCCAGCGCCCGCATGCACCAGGCCAAACAACAGCGAGGCGAGCAGCAGCGCCAGGTTTTCACCATAAGGCAGGTGTTTAAAGTACCGGCTGAGGCCGCCCTGAAGGTAGCCGCGAAACAGCGCTTCTTCCACCAGCGTCACCAGCAACAGGTTATTGAACAGCCACAGCCAGGCCTGATCAGGCCATTTGGGGGCCCAACTGATCACACCCAACAACAGCGCGCCACCCAATGCCAGCACGCTGCTCAGTGTCAGCCCCAGCAGCGCGGCGGGAATGGAAAGCCGCAGCGAATGCCGGCCGACAATCCACGGGCAGACCAGCAACAGCCAGAAACCAATCAGCGGTTTGTCCAGATTCAGGTACAGCGCAAACGGTACGGCATCGTCGGTAATACGATGCGGATTGATACCGCGACCGTTGTAGAAGCCGGGGAGCCAGTGCATCGCCAATGCCAGCGCCATGAAAATGAACAGGCCGTGACCGAGGTAATGACCGACCCGGACCTGTTGCTGGCGCACGGCGAGACCGGCGATCAGTAGCAATGCGACCGAGATAAGCGCCAGCCAGCCGAGATGGCCGTAGGACAGCGCCATGGCATAACCGAGGGAGAGCAGGGCCAGGAAGGTCCATGGCAAAGCAAACATCTGAAGTCCTTGTGTTCGAAATTCTGCGGGTCGCCTCGGTCCACTGTAGGAGCAAGCTTGCTCGCGATGGCGGAGTATCAGGCGGCACTGATATTGGATGTTACGGCCCCATCGCGAGCAGGCTCGCTCCCACAGTGGTCTTGTGTGGGGCTATAAAAGCGCGGCGATTATAGAGGTGTGTCCGCAAACAAAAACACCGCCCGAAGGCGGTGTCTTTTTCTGCAAACACCTACGACGCAATCAACTGCCGCAACACGTAATGCAAAATCCCCCCTGACTTGAAGTACTCGACTTCATTCAGCGTATCGATCCGGCACAACACCTCGATCTTCTCGCGGCTGCCGTTTTCGCGAGTGATGATCAGCGTCAGGTTCATTCGCGGCGTCAGCTCGACGCCGCTCAGGCCCTGAATGTCCAGGGTCTCCTTGCCAGTCAGATTGAGGCTCTTGCGGTTCTGATCCAGCTTGAACTGCAAGGGCAACACGCCCATGCCGACCAGATTGGAGCGGTGAATCCGCTCGAAGCTTTCAGCGATGACCGCTTTCACGCCCAACAGATTGGTGCCCTTGGCCGCCCAGTCGCGGCTCGAACCTGTGCCGTATTCTTGCCCGGCAATCACCACCAGCGGCGTGCCCGAGGCTTGGTAACGCATGGCCGCGTCGTAGATCGCCAGTTTTTCCCCGGTAGGAATGTAAATCGTATTGCCGCCTTCCTCGCCGCCGAGCATCTCGTTGCGAATGCGGATGTTGGCAAAGGTGCCGCGCATCATCACTTCATGGTTGCCGCGACGGGAGCCGTAGGAGTTGAAGTCCCGCGGCTCCACACCTTTCTCGCGCAGGTAATGGCCGGCGGGGCTCTCGGTCTTGATGTTGCCGGCGGGGGAGATGTGGTCGGTGGTCACCGAGTCGCCGAGCAGCGCAAGGACCCGTGCGCCCGCGACGTCCTTGACCACGGGTGGTGGTCCGCCGATGTCGTCGAAAAACGGTGGGTGCTGGATGTAAGTCGAATCGTCCTGCCAGACATAGGTCGCCGCTTGAGGTACTTCAATCGCCTGCCATTGCTCGTCGCCGGCAAACACTTCGGCGTATTCCTTGTGGAACATCGCGGTGTTGACCTGATTCACCGCATCGGCGATTTCTTGGGTGCTTGGCCAGATGTCCCGTAGATACACCGGGTTGCCATCCTTGTCATCGCCCAGTGGTTCGCTGCTGATATCTATGCGCACCGTGCCGGCCAGCGCAAACGCGACGACCAGCGGCGGCGAGGCCAGCCAGTTGGTTTTCACCAGCGGATGCACGCGGCCTTCGAAGTTGCGGTTGCCCGACAGCACCGAGGCGACGGTCAGGTCGGCTTTCTGGATGGCTTTTTCGATCGGCTCCGGCAAGGGCCCGGAGTTGCCGATGCAGGTGGTGCAGCCATAACCGACCAGGTCGAAACCGAGTTGATCCAGGTATTGCGTCAGCCCGGCAGCCTTGTAGTAGTCGGTCACCACTTTGGAACCGGGAGCGAGCGAGCTTTTCACCCACGGCTTGCGCTTGAGGCCTTTTTCCACGGCTTTCTTCGCCACCAGTCCGGCGGCCATCATCACGCTCGGATTGGAGGTGTTGGTGCAGGAGGTGATTGCGGCGATGACCACCGCGCCGTTTTTCAAGCGATAGGTTTGACCTTCAAAATCGTAGTCGGCTTCACCGGCCAAGTCGGCATTGCCCACCGCAACGCCACCGCCGCCTTCACTTTCGAGGCGACCTTCTTCCTTGCTGGCAGGTTTGAATTGCAGGTCGGTGAAGTCACTGAATGCTTGCGCGACATTCGGCAACGACACCCTGTCCTGTGGGCGTTTCGGCCCGGCGAGGCTGGCTTCGACGCTGCGCATGTCCAGCGCCAGGCTGTCGGTGAACACCGGCTCCTTGCCTGGCTGGCGCCACAGGCCTTGCGCCTTGCTGTAGGCCTCGACCAGTTTCACCGTTTCAAGTGGACGACCGGACAGGCGCAGATAATCCAGAGTGATGTCATCCACCGGGAAAAAGCCGCAGGTGGCGCCATATTCCGGGGCCATGTTGGCGATGGTCGCGCGGTCGGCCAGCGGCAGGTCGGCGAGACCGTCGCCGTAGAACTCGACGAATTTGCCGACCACACCTTTCTTGCGCAGCATCTGGGTCACGGTCAGCACCAGGTCGGTGGCGGTGATGCCTTCCTTCAATTTGCCGGTGAGTTTGAAGCCGATCACTTCCGGAATCAGCATCGACACCGGTTGGCCGAGCATCGCCGCTTCCGCCTCGATCCCGCCGACGCCCCAGCCAAGTACGCCGAGGCCGTTGATCATGGTGGTGTGGGAATCGGTGCCGACCAGCGTGTCGGGGAACGCATAGGTGCGGCCGTCTTCATCCTTGGTCCAGACCGTGCGGCCGAGGTATTCGAGGTTCACCTGATGGCAAATCCCGGTGCCCGGCGGCACCACGCTGAAGTTGTCGAAAGCGCTCTGGCCCCAGCGCAGAAAGGCGTAACGCTCGCCGTTGCGCTGCATCTCAATGTCGACGTTCTGTTCGAAGGCGCTGGCGCTGCCGAACTTGTCGACCATCACCGAGTGGTCGATCACCAGGTCCACCGGCGACAGTGGATTGATCCGCTGCGGGTCGCCGCCGGCCTTGGCCATGGCGGCGCGCATGGCGGCCAGGTCGACCACGGCGGGAACGCCGGTAAAGTCTTGCATCAAGACGCGGGCGGGGCGGTACTGGATCTCGCGGTCGGAGCGGCGCTCCTTGAGCCAGGCGGCAATCGCTCGCAGGTCGGCGCCGGTGACGGTTTTTTCGTCTTCCCAGCGCAGCAGGTTTTCCAGCAGCACTTTCAACGACATAGGTAGCTTGTCGAGATCACCGAGGCTCTTGGCGGCATCGGGCAGACTGAAATAATGGTAGGTCTTGTCGTCGACTTGCAGGGTTTTAAGGGTTTTCAGGCTATCGAGGGACGGCATTACGATCACTCCTTAAAGTCCGCACGGCTACGGACTGAGGGGACGGACAGAGCTTTCAACCTAGCCCCGTTTGAACGTTAAAGCTAATAACCGGACTCTATGGGCAAGTCCGAGGTTCCGAACTCGGCTATCATGCGCCGGTTTTCGTGACAGGCTTTGCTTCAACGCAAGTCTGGGCATCGCGCAGTGGCTGAATTCTTCGCCAACTGCCCAGGAGTAAGAATGAACACCCTCTTTATGCATTGCCGGCCGGGCTTCGAAGGCGAAGTCTGTTCCGAGATTTCCGAACACGCCGCACGGCTGAACGTGGCCGGTTATGCCAAGGCAAAAACCGCCAGCGCCTGCGCCGAATTCATCTGCACCGAAGAAGACGGCGCCGAGCGCCTGATGCGCGGTCAGCGTTTCGCCGATCTGATCTTCCCGCGCCAATGGGCGCGGGGGATTTTCATCGACCTGCCGGAAACCGATCGTATCAGCGTGATTCTCGCGCACATGGCCGACTTCCCGCTGTGCGGCAGCCTGTGGCTGGAAATGGTCGACACCAACGACGGCAAAGAGCTGTCGAACTTCTGCAAGAAATTCGAAGTACACCTGCGCAAGGCGCTGATGGCGGCCGGCAAACTGGTGGAAGACGCGAACAAGCCGCGTTTGCTGCTGACGTTCAAGAGTGGTCGCGAAGTGTTCATGGGCCTGGCCGAGTCGAACAACTCGGCCATGTGGCCGATGGGCATTCCACGCCTGAAGTTTCCGCGCGAGGCGCCGAGCCGTTCGACGTTGAAGCTGGAAGAGGCGTGGCACCATTTCATCCCGCGCGATCAGTGGGACGAGCGTCTGCACAGCGACATGACTGGCGTCGACCTTGGCGCGGCGCCGGGTGGCTGGACCTGGCAACTGGTCAATCGTGGCATGCTGGTGACTGCCATCGACAATGGTCCGATGGCTGAAAGCCTGATGGACACTGGTCTGGTGCAGCATTTGATGGCCGACGGTTTCACCTTCAAGCCACGGCAACCGGTGGACTGGATGGTCTGCGACATCGTCGAGAAACCGGCACGCAACGCGGCGATGCTGGAAGAGTGGATTGGCGAAGGGCATTGCCGCGAAGCGGTGGTCAACCTCAAGCTGCCGATGAAGCAGCGTTACGCCGAAGTGAAACGCTTGCTGGAGCGCATTGCCGACGGTTTCAAGGAGCGCGGGATTCGCGTCGAGATCGGCTGCAAGCAGCTGTATCACGACCGCGAAGAAGTGACGTGCCACCTGCGCCGCCTGGACGTGAAGAAACCCAAGTCCCGCTGATGTACACAACCCGTGTAGGAGCGAGGCTTGCCCGCGAAGCTTTTGGCGTCCTTAAGGGCCTCTTCGCGGGCAAGCCTCGCTCCTACAGGGATGGCGTCATGCCACAGATGACCGAACACCCGGTAATGCGCGACAATGCCGGCCAGTTTCAGGAGTGAATCATGAGTGAAATGCTTGATACGCCGGTAGACGGCACCCTAGACGCCACCGGCCTCAACTGCCCGGAACCGGTGATGATGCTGCACCAGCACATCCGTGACCTGGCGCCCGGCGGCCTGCTCAAGGTGATCGCCACCGACCCGTCGACCCGTCGCGACATTCCCAAGTTCTGCGTGTTCCTCGACCACGAGCTGATCGCGCAGCACGAAGAGGCCGGCACTTACCTGTACTGGATTCGCAAGAAATCGGATTAATCGATTCGAAAAAAAGGCCTGCATTTGCAGGCCTTTTTTGTGCGGTCAACCCATCGAATGGCTCATGCGGATCCGCTTGCGTGCACTGCGCGTCAGGCGAATCGACAGCATCAGGGCGGCGCAGCTCAGGCCGACGATCAAACCCTGCCACAGCCCGCTCGGGCCTCGGGGTTCGCCGAACCAGTCGGTCAGGCCGAGGGCGTAACCCACCGGCAAGCCGATGCCCCAGTAGGCGAACAGGGTGAGGATCATCGTCACCCGAGTGTCCTGAAAACCTCGCAGGGCGCCGGCCGCTGTCACCTGGATGGCGTCGGAAAACTGGAACAGCGCCGAGTACACAATCAGCATCGCCGCGATATGGATCACCGTCGGGTCTGCGGTGTAGATCGCTGCGATGTGCTCGCGCATCAGCAACATCATGCTCGCCGACAGGCAGGCGTAGGCCAGCGCGGTGCCCATGCCGACACCCGCCGCAAAACGCGCCTCGCGCGGCTCTTCACGTCCCAGTGCCTGACCGACGCGTACGGTCACGGCCATGCCCAGGGAGTAAGGGATCATGAACACCAGCGAGCTGACATTCAGGGCAATCTGATGCCCGGCCACCACCGTGGCGCCGAGGCTGCCGATCAGCAGGGCAATCACCGCGAAGATGCTCGATTCGGCAAACACCGCGATGCCGATCGGCAAGCCGATGCTCAGCAGGCGTTTGATCACCGCCCATTGTGGCCAGTCGAAACGGCTGAACAACTGGCTCGACTGATACGCCGGCGCCCAGCGTTCCCAGCCGGCCATGCCCAGCGCCATCACCCACATCACAATCGCCGTGGCCCAGCCACAACCGACGCCGCCCATGGCGGGTACACCGAAGTGGCCATAAATGAAGACATAGTTCAGCGGAATGTTCAGCGCGAGCCCGCACAAACCCAGGACCATCGCCGGGCGCGTGCGTCCCAGGCCGTCACTGAAACAGCGCAACACATGGTAAAGCGCGACGGCGGGCAGCCCGCTGGCGATACCGTGCAGGTATTGCATGCACGGGCCGATCAGCTCGGGATCGACCTTCATCAGGTGCAAAATCGGTTCGGCGCTGAACAGCATGCCAGTCGCCATCAAGCCCACCACCAACGCCAGCCACAACGCCTGGCGCACGATCGGGCCGATTTCGCTGTGGGTACCGGCACCAAAGCGCTGGGCGACTTTCGGCGTGGTGGCCAGCAGCGTACCGGTCATCAACAGAAACACCGGGACCCAGATCGAGTTGCCCAATGCCACCGCCGCCAGATCCCGTGGCCCGACGCGACCGGCCATCACCGCATCGACGAAGCCCATCGCCGTGGTGGCCAGTTGCGCGATCATGATCGGCAACGCCAGGCCGAGCAGGTTCTTCAGCTCGAGGCGAACCCGGGCGGGGCGATTGAGGGAAATGGCAGCGGGGCGGTCAGTCACGGAATTCAAAGGCAAAACGTCCAAAAGGTTTTGATGCGCGAGGCGGCGCATTCTACGCGTTGACGCAACGGTCAGGAAAAGTCCTGTGTTACCCATTTGTAATCACACAAAAACCTGTAGGAGCGAGCCTGCTCGCGATGGACGTAAAC
>NZ_JAGYFZ010000129.1:0-15135 GCF_019946675.1 Pseudomonas sp. BF-B-15 | reverse complement strand
GTACATCGCAATCGCCAGCAAGCCGGCTCCTACAGGGGGGGCCGTGTTGTGAAAAGGGATTTATTTGTCATGAGGACGCCGGAATGAGCAACGTGGTGGTGGTCTATCACAGTGGCTACGGGCACACACGGGTCATGGCCGAAGCCGTGGCCCAAGGTGTGGAACGGCACCTGGGCAGTACCTGCCAGCTGATTTCGGTCGAGGACGTGGACCAGCACTGGGACCGTTTGCACAACGCCGACGCGATCATCTTCGGTGCGCCGACCTACATGGGCAGCGCCTCCGCACGCTTCAAGGGGTTTATGGAAGCCACGGCGGCGTTCTACCTGACCCAACCCTGGCGCGACAAGCTCGCGGCGGGCTTCACCAATTCCGGCTGCCTGTGTGGCGACAAACTCAACACCTTGCTGCAGATGGCGGTGTTCGCCGCGCAGCATTCGATGATCTGGGTCGGCCTCGACCTGCTGCCGGCACGCTCCGGCACCGGCGTGTTCGATGGGCAGCTCAACCGCCTCGGCAGTTCGCTGGGCGCCATGGCGCAGTCGAATGTCGAACAGTCCCCCGAATTCGCACCGCCCCCGGAAGATCGCTGCACCGCTGCGCACCTGGGCGAACGCGTGGCGCGGCTGGCTGAACGCCTGAGCCACTCACCGGTTTGAATCACCCCCAACCCTCCTGAGGAAACATCGCATGAGCACGTTCACCACCCGAGACGGCACCGAGATTTATTACAAGGATTGGGGCACCGGCCAGCCCATCGTCTTCAGCCACGGTTGGCCGCTGAACGCCGACAGCTGGGAATCGCAGATGATCTTCCTCGCCTCTAAAGGCTACCGGGTGATCGCCCACGACCGTCGTGGCCATGGCCGTTCCAGTCAGCCGTGGACCGGCAACGACATGGACACCTACGCCGATGACCTGGCGCAGTTGATCGAACGACTCGACCTGAAAGACGCCGTGCTGTTCGGTTTCTCAACCGGCGGTGGTGAAGTGGCGCGCTACATCGGTCGCCACGGCACCGGGCGCGTGGCCAAGGCCGGGCTGATTTCAGCGGTGCCGCCGCAGATGCTCAAGACCGAAGCCAACCCCGGTGGCCTGCCGATCGAGGTGTTCGACGGTATTCGTCAGGCGTCCCTGGTCGACCGTTCGCAGCTGTACATCGACCTCGCCAGCGGTCCGTTCTTCGGCTTCAACAAACCGGACGCCAAACCGTCGCAAGGCATGATCGACTGGTTCTGGATGCAGGGCATGACCTCCGGCCACAAGAACGCTTATGACTGCATCAAGGCGTTTTCCGAAACCGACTTCACCGAAGACCTGAAGAAATTCGACATCCCCACGCTGGTGGTGCACGGCGACGCGGACCAGGTGGTGCCGATCGAGGCCGCCGGCATTGCTTCGGCAAAACTGGTCAAGGGGTCTACGCTGAAGGTCTACCCCGGCGCGCCCCATGGCCTGACTGATACCCACAAGGATCAGCTCAACGCTGATCTGCTGGCGTTCCTCAAGGGTTGATGTGCCCACGGCGCGGGCGTAGATCCGCGCCGTTCTCGCTCCTGATGAGCCGAATCCTTCGAGAACCTGACCATGAAAAAGCTGACCAACGCCACCGGGGCACCGGTGGCCGACAACTTCAATATCCAGACCGCCGGCCCCCGTGGACCGGCGCTCTTGCAAGACATCTGGTTGCTGGAAAAACTCGCCCACTTCGACCGCGAACTGATCCCGGAACGGCGCATGCACGCCAAGGGTGCGGGCGCCTACGGCACCTTCACCGTCACCCATGACATCACCCGTTATACAAAAGCCAGCATCTTCAGCTCGGTGGGCAAGGAAACGCCGCTGTTCGTGCGTTTTTCCTCGGTGGCCGGTGAACGCGGCGCGGCGGATGCCGAGCGTGATATCCGTGGCTTCGCGGTGAAGTTCTACACCGACGAAGGCAATTGGGACATTGTCGGCAACAACACGCCGGTGTTTTTCTTCCGCGACCCGCTGCGTTTCTCCGACCTCAACCACGTGGTCAAACGCGACCCGCGCACCGGCCTGCGCAACGCCACCAGCAACTGGGACTTCTGGACCCTGCTGCCCGAGGCGCTGCACCAGGTGACCATCGTGATGAGCGATCGCGGGATTCCCACCAGCTTCCGTCACATGCACGGCTTCGGCAGTCACACCTTCAGCCTGATCGACCGCGACAACAAACGGGTGTGGGTGAAGTTTCATTTTGTCTGCCAGCAAGGCATCGAAAACCTTTCGGACGCGGAGGCCGAAGCGGTGGTCGGCAAAGACCGCGAAAGCAATCTGCGCGACCTTTACGAAGTCATCGAGCAGGGCAATTTCCCGCGCTGGAAATTGTGCATTCAGGTGATGGAGGAAGAACAGGCGCTCAACTATCGGCACAACCCGTTCGACTTGACCAAGGTCTGGCCGCACGCTGAATTCCCGCTGATTGAAGTGGGCGTCATGGAGCTCAATCGCAACGCCGAAAACCACTTTGCCGAAATCGAACAGGCAGCGTTTTCGCCGGCCAACGTGGTGCCGGGCGTGAGTTTTTCACCGGACCGCATGCTCCAGGCGCGGCTGTTTTCCTATGGTGATGCCCAGCGTTATCGCCTCGGCGTGAACTTCAACCACATCCCGGTCAACGCGCCGCGCTGCCCGGCGCACAGCTACCACCGCGACGGCGCCATGCGCACCGACGGCAACCTCGGCGGTACCGCCAGTTACTTCCCGAACAGTGTCGGTGAATGGCAGGACTCGCCGGAGCTGGCCGAGCCGCCGCTGCCGCTGGAAGGCTTTGCCCAGCATTATGATCATCGGTTGGAAGAGGATCATTACGAACAGCCGGGTAACCTGTTTCGACTGCTCGATCCGGCGCGCAAGCAGTTGCTGTTCGACAACACCGCACGTGCCATGAACGGCGTGCCGCAGGCGATCCGCCAGCGTCATATCGACAACTGCACCAAGGCCGATCCGGCCTACGGATTTGGCGTGGCCGAGGCGTTGGAGCGGTTGGTGCCGCTAGGGTAAAAGGCGGCAGGCTTGCCGGCGATGGCGCCCATGAAATCGCCATTGCCAGCAAGCCAAGCTCCTACAGGTTGACGCGTGGAAGCGCGCGCACGGCTCGGCAGCGCCAGGCGAATGGGTTGATGCCTTCGCTGCGGGTGAAGATGTGGCAGAAGTGCGCCTGATCGCAGAAACCGCATTCGAGGCTGATTTGCGTGAGGCTCAGGTCGGTGTTCTGGATCAGTTGCTTGGCCCGGGCGATGCGTTGGTGGCGAATCCAGTCTTGCGGCGAGAGGCCGGTGCTGCATTTGAATGCGCGGGAGAAATGACTGCGCGAGAGGGCGCAGGCGCGTGCCAGTTCGGTCACTTCGACGGTTTCACCGAGGCGTTCGAGGATCAGTTGCTTGACCAGGCTTTCGCGCCACGGGGTCAGGCCGCCGGTGGTTTTCTTTCGCGTTTCAGTGGCAGTCGCGCGAGCGACGTTTTGCTGAGAATGAGCCATGACAAATGTCCGTTTCGGTGAGCTTCATTCTTGGTCGCGGGGCTCTGGCAGGCGAGTTAAACGTTGTTAATTTCGCCGATGCGCAGTGGTGGCCAACAACGCTGACTCAGCACATGGCTGCAATTTTTGCGGTGCCGGGCGAGGCATGATCGACGTCTTGTGGCGGGCCTGTGCATGGCCGCTCTTCTGACTTGATCAAGGGTGACGGCATGAAACATTCTCTGGTTGGCGCGTTGGGCCTCGCGGTGGCGTTGGCGTCCGGAATCTCCTCGGCTCAGGCGCCGGCACAGGTCGGCACCCAGGTGCCGGGCTACTTCCGCCTGGCGGTGGGCGACTTTGAGGTGACGGCGCTGTTCGACGGCTACAACGACCTGTCGCCCAAACTGCTCCAGGGCCTGACCCAAAGCCAGATTCGCGCACTGCTGGCCCGTCGCTCGATTGAAACGCCGGGGGTGCAGACTGCGTTCAACGCCTTCCTGATCAACACCGGCAAGCAATTGATCCTGGTGGATACCGGCGCCGGTCAATGCATCGGTGCGACGGCGGGCATGCTCTCGGACAACATGAAAGCCGCCGGTTACGAGCCTTCGCAGGTCGACACGATTCTGTTGACCCACCTGCACCTGGACCATGTGTGCGGATTGGTCGATGGCCAGCAGAAACCGGTTTTTGCCAACGCCACGGTCTACGCCGCGAAGGCCGAAGCCGATTACTGGCTTGATCCTCAGGCGCTGGCCAAAGCTCCCGAGGGCGCCAAGCCGTATTTCAAAATTGCCCAGGACTCCACCGCGCCGTACGTCGCGGCGGGACGTTTCAAGACGTTCGACGCTGGCCAGTCGCCTGTGCCGGGAGTTGAGGCCACGCTGGAAGCCGCGCACACGCCGGGCAGCACGACGTACCGCTTCACCTCTCAAGGGCAGAGCATTTTGTTCATGGGCGATCTGGTGCATAACCTCGCGGTGCAGTTCTTGCACCCGGAAGTCTCGATCGGCTTTGACGTCAACAGTCAGCAAGCGATCAAAAGCCGCGCCAAGGTGTTCAGCGATGCAGCCGCCGGTAAAACCTGGGTGACGGCAGCGCATTTGCCGTTTCCGGGCATTGGCCATATCGCCGCTGAGGGCAAGCATTTCCAATGGGTACCGGTCGAATACGGTCCTTATAAACGTGCGGCGAAAGTGCCGCTGATCGAGTAAAGTCCGACGCATTCACAAGGGAGCCGTGCCAATGAACCGTAACGATCTGCGCCGCGTCGACATGAACCTGTTGGTGATTTTCGAGGCCTTGATGTTCGAGAGGAACCTGACCCGGGTGGCTGAGAAATTGTTCATGGGCCAACCGGCGGTGAGTGCGGCGCTGGGGCGGTTACGGGATCTGTTTGACGATCCGTTGCTGTTGCGTAATGGCCGCGGCATGGAGCCGACAACGCGGGCGCTGGCGATTCTCAAGGAATTGCAGCCGGCGATGGATGTGATTTCCGGGGCGGTCAGTCGGGCGAAGGAATTTGATCCGGCGAGCAGCTGCGATGTGTTCCGCATTGGTTTGTCGGACGACGCCGAATTCGGTTTGTTTCCGCCGTTGTTGCGGCAACTGCAAGAAGAGGCGCCGGGGATTGTTGTGGTGGTGCGGCGTGCGAACTATTTGCTGATGCCGGCTTTGCTGGCTTCGGGAGAGATCTCTGTGGGGGTGAGTTACACCACGGATTTGCCCGCGAATGCGAAGTGCAAGAAATTGCGCGACATCCCCTGCAAGGTGCTGCGTGGGGACAAGCGACCGGGGTTGCTGACGCTGGATGAATACTGCGAGCGACCGCATGCGATGGTGTCGTTCTCTGGCGACCTGAGCGGCAATATCGATCTGGATCTGGCCAAGGTTGGCCGCAGTCGTCGGGTGGTGTTGGGTGTTCCGCAGTTCAGTGGGTTGCGTGCGTTGCTGGCCGGCACGGAGATGATTGCGACGGTGCCGGATTATGCGGCGTGTGCGTTGGTTGAGGGGTGTGCGTTGCGGGCTGAGGATCCACCGTTTCCCATTGATGCTGCGCAGCTTTCGATGGCTTGGAGTGGGGTGCATGACAATGATCCGGCGGAGCGGTGGTTGCGGTCGCGGATCAGTGAGTTTATGTCCAGGCCTTTGCCTGTATCGGGTTGAACGTGGCGGCCTTTGGGCCGACCATGTTCTTTTGGGTGTACATATCCATTGCTGCGGTAACGGCCGCCTATGGTTTCGCCCTTACGGCGACTCACTTTTGCAGACGCCCAAAAGTAAGCAAAACGCTTCGCCCCAGCGTCCGGCCCCTCGCTAAGGCTCGGCGTTCCCTCGCTCCGGTCCTGCTCCGTGGGCCCGCCGCCATCGGCCATCCCTGGCCGGGGGCGGCTAGCCCGGCATCCATGCCGGGCTGCCCACTGCGCAGAACCTCCACTCGGCCTCCCGAAGGGGCGGGCAGATCAAAATCAAAAGCTGAAGGCGAGCTAACGCTCGGCCTGATGAGTGGTGAAAGGCGGGTGCGTTGCTTGGCTCTTCGTAGGAGCGATGCTTGCTCGCGAAGGCGGCCTGACAGCCGGCCCTTCACTCACGAATGTCCCCAATCTCCTGTAGGAGCCGGCTTGCCGGCGATGACGACCTGACAGCCGACCCTTCACCCACGAATGTCCCCAATCCCCTGTAGGAGCCGGCTTGCCGGCGATGGCGTGCTTCCAGCCGACCCTTCACCCACGAATGTACCCAACCCTCTGTAGGAGCCGGCTTGCCGGCGATGGCGTGTTTCCAGCCGACCCTTCACCCACGAATGTACCCAACCCACCGCTATCGTCGGAACGCCGCCCGCAGCAAGCCGGCTCCTACAGGAAATCGGCGTACGCTTTCGCTTTTCACCACTCATCAGGTCGAGCGTTAGCTCGCCTTCAGCTTTTGATCTGAGCGCCCCCTCGAGAGGCCGAGCGCAGGTTCTGCGCAGTGGGCAACCCGGCATGGATGCCGGGTTAGCCGCCCCCGGCCATGGATGGCCGATGGCGGCGGGCCCACGGAGCAGGACCGGAGCGAGGGCATGGCGAGCATTAGCGAGCCACCGAACGAAAGGGGCAAGAGCGCTTGGTTACTTGCCGCTTCTGCAAGTGACTCGCCGTAAGGGCGAAACCAATAGCAGCCGTTACCGCAGGAATGGATATGTACATCAATAAAAGATAGGTCGGCTATCAGGCCGCCATCGCCGGCAAGCCAGCTCCTACAGGGGGGCGATGGCTGGCGATCCTGATCGGCTCACAAAAAGAGCACGTACATTCAATTTTCCCCGCCCCCACACCGGCACTATCGAATGAGGTCCCGGCGCTTTGACGCCGATGGTTTTTCATTTGTGCAGGTAGTCCATGAACGCTTCGCAATGGGATGAACGGGCCCAGGATATCGGGCTGTTTTTTTTGCGGGTCAGCGGTGGTTTGTTTCTGCTGTGGGTGCACGGTTTGCCCAAGCTGCTTAACTACAACGCTCAACTGCAAGTCATCGAAGACCCTTTCCACCTGGGCGCGAATGTCACGCTGATGTTGGCGATTTTTGCCGAGGTGCTGTGCCCGCTGCTGATCATTGCCGGGGTGTTGGTGCGCCTGGCGTGCCTGCCGGTTTTGTCTGTGTTGTGGATCGCACTGCTGGTTGTGCACCCGCAATGGAGCCTCGAGGAAGGGCAGTTCGGCTGGCTGCTGTTGATTCTGTTCACCAGCCTTTTTATCGCCGGGCCGGGACGGCTGGCGCTCAATGTCCGATTCGCCGGAGCTTTGCGTTATGCCTGAATCCAATCGTTTCGAGGAAGTCGTGACCCTGGTCATCAAGCACCGGGTCAAAGCCGGTTTTGAAGTGCCCTACGAAGCCTGGTTGCGCAACATCGTCAGCATCGCCGGGCAGCAGGAAGGGCACTTGGGGGTGGATGTGATGCGCGGCAAGAGCGCCGGCCTCGACATGTACACCTGCGTGCTGCGCTTTTGCTCCACCGACGCGATGCAGCACTGGCTCGATTCGCCACAACGGCTGGAACTGGTCAACGAAGCCACGCCGATGCTCGCCGATGGCGACCAGACCGAGGTCAACCCGGTCAAGGAATTCTGGTTCGCGCCGCAGGCTGAATCCGGTTCGCCGCCGCCGCGCTGGAAGCAGGCCGTGGTGACGTTGCTGGTGATTCTGCCGCACACCTTGCTGGTGCCGCTGATCTGGGGCCCGCTGTTGCGGCTTAACGCGTTCCTGTCCAATTACGTGGTCGCCACGTTCCTGATCACGCTGACCATCGTCGTCTCGGTGGTGTACCTGTTCATGCCAATGGCGACGCGTTTGTTCGCGCCTTGGCTGTCCCCCTCCACTCAGCCCAAGGAAACGCGATGAACGCCGACCTGATTTTGTTCAATGGCCAATTTCATACCGTTGACCGTGAAAACCCACGCGCCAGTGCCGTCGCCATCAGCGATGGCCGCTTCGTCGCGGTCGGCACTGACGCCGAAGCCATGGCCCTGCGCGGCTCCGGCACCCAGGTCATCGACCTCAAGGGCCGCTGTGTCATCCCCGGCCTTAACGACTCGCACTTGCACCTGATCCGTGGCGGTTTGAACTACAACCTCGAACTGCGCTGGGAAGGTGTGCCGTCGCTGGCCGACGCCCTGCGCATGCTCAAGGATCAGGCCGACCGCACGCCAACGCCGCAATGGGTGCGCGTGGTCGGTGGCTGGAACGAATTCCAGTTCGCTGAAAAGCGCATGCCGACCCTCGAGGAACTCAACCAGGCGGCACCGGATACACCGGTATTTGTCCTGCATCTATATGACCGCGCTCTGCTAAACCGCGCCGCGTTGCGCGTAGCCGGTTACACCCGCAATACGCCGAACCCGCCGGGTGGCGAGATCGTGCGCGATGCCAACGGTGAGCCGACTGGCATGCTGGTGGCGCGCCCGAACGCGATGATTTTGTACTCGACCCTGGCCAAGGGGCCGAAGTTGCCGCTGGAGTATCAGGTCAACTCGACCCGCCAGTTCATGCGCGAACTCAACCGTCTCGGCCTGACCAGCGCCATCGATGCCGGTGGCGGTTTCCAGAATTATCCGGACGATTACCAGGTGATCGAGCAGTTGGCCAAGGACGAGCAATTGACCGTCCGCATTGCCTACAACCTGTTTACCCAAAAGCCCAAGGAAGAGCTGACCGACTTCAAGAACTGGACCAGCAGCGTGACCCTGCATCAGGGCGATGATTTCCTGCGCCACAACGGCGCCGGGGAAATGCTGGTGTTCTCGGCGGCGGATTTCGAGGACTTCCTCGAACCGCGCCCGGACCTGCCGCAAACCATGGAAGACGAACTCGAACCGGTGGTCCGCCACTTGGTCGAGCAGCGTTGGCCGTTCCGTTTGCACTCCACCTACAACGAATCCATCAGCCGCATGCTCGACGTGTTCGAGAAGGTTAACCGCGACATTCCGTTCAATGGTTTGCCGTGGTTTTTCGACCACGCCGAAACCATCACGCCGCAGAACATCGAGCGGGTGAGGGCGCTGGGCGGTGGTATCGCGATTCAGGATCGCATGGCGTTTCAGGGCGAGTATTTCGTCGAGCGTTACGGCGCCAAGGCTGCCGAAGCGACGCCGCCGATCAAGCGCATGCTGGCCGAAGGTGTACCGGTTGGCGCGGGCACCGATGCGACGCGGGTGTCCAGCTACAACCCATGGACTTCGCTGTACTGGATGGTCAGCGGTCGCACCGTCGGTGGCCTGGAGCTGCACGCCGAGGGGCTGTCCCGGCAGACCGCGCTGGAACTGTTCACCCACGGCAGCGCCTGGTTCTCTTCCGAGCAGGGCAAGAAAGGCATGATCAAAGTCGGCCAACTGGCTGACGTCGCAGCCCTGAGCGCGGACTTTTTCAGCGTCGACGAAGAAGCGATCAAGTGGATCGAGTCGGTGTTGACCGTGGTCGGCGGCAAGGTGGTGTATGCCGCCGGTGATTTCGAAAAACTCGGCCCGGCCAGTGTGCCGGTGCTGCCGGACTGGTCGCCGGTGGTCAAGGTGCCGGGTCACTGGCGCCCGACGTCGCCGATGCAGGCGCAGGTTCACCATTGCAGCGGGCCGTGCGGGGTGCATTCCCACAGTCATGAAAAGGCGCGGTTGTCGAACGCGCCGGTCAGCGATTTCGCCGGTTTCTGGGGCGCCTTCGGCTGCTCGTGCTTCGCGTTCTGACGATCACAAAAAAGCGCCGACCCGCGTGTCGGCGCCTGACGTAATACCCATCCATCGAGGAGTTTCACATGAGCAACGTTCCGTACAAACGCCTGAACAAAGACGATGCCGTTGTCCTGTTGGTCGATCACCAGACCGGTCTGATTTCGCTGGTTCAGGATTTCTCGCCGAACGAATTCAAGAACAACGTGCTGGCCCTGGGCGACGTGGCCAAGTTCTTCAAACTGCCGACCATCCTCACCACCAGCTTCGAAAACGGCCCGAATGGCCCGATGGTGCCGGAATTGAAAGAGCAGTTCCCGGACGCGCCGTACATCCCGCGTCCAGGCCAGATCAACGCCTGGGACAACGAAGATTTCGTCAAGGCCGTCAAAGCCACCGGCCGCAAGCAACTGATCATCGCCGGTGTGGTGACTGACGTTTGCGTGACCTTCCCGACGCTGTCGGCGCTGGCCGAAGGGTTTGAAGTGTTTGTGGTGACCGACGCCTCGGGTACCTTCAACGAAACCGTGCAACAAGCCGCTTGGGCGCGCATGGCCGCCGCCGGTGCTCAACTGGTGAACTGGTTCTCCGTAGCGTGCGAGCTGCAGGGCGACTGGCGCAACGACATGGAAGGCCTGGCGAATCTGCTGTCGCCGCGTATTCCCAACTACCGCAACCTGATGAACAGCTACTCGGTGTTGACCTCGAAATAAGCTCCTTCAAGCAACATGCATAACCTGTGGGAGCGAGCCTGCTCGCGATGGCGGTGGTTCAGCCGACATCTATGTTGGATGTGCTGCCGCTATCGCGAGCAGGCTCGCTCCCACAGGGTTACCGTTTTTGCAGCCAACTCAAAAAACCACCTTTCTTGATCGGCACCGGTTTGGCCAGCAGCGCCAACCGACTGTTCTGCTGCCGTACCGCCTGCAACTTGTTCAACGCCCGACCCACCTCAACCCGCTGTTCCATGCAACTGCGGGTCAGGGATTTGTCGATCCGGTAGATGATGCATGAGGTCAACGCGGTGAACGTGGCCTGCGACGGTGTATCGGTGAGGATGCTCTGTTCACCCATCACCTCGCTCGGCCCCATGCGCCCGGCTTCGGTTTGCCCGACGCCGTCCGGTACCGTCGCGCTGACCACGCCCGTGGCGATGACCATCAGGCTGTCCGGCACTTCACCCAGTTCCAACACCACCTGGCCTGCCGCGTACTGCTGCGCGACCATCGAATGGGCCATCTGGTCACGTTCGTCTTCGCTCAGGGAACGGAAGACTTTCACCTCGTCCAGCAAGGACCGCGCGCGGGAAGTCGGTTCGATCACGCCGTCGAGCTGTCGGGAAATACCCGCCGCTTCGAGGTGCCGATGGGCGAGGTCGAACAGTTGATTGCGCACTTCGCTTTTCTTGCCGAGTTCGGCGATAAACCCGCTGGCCACGTATTCGGACATGGTTTCGCCGGCCTCTTTCAGCACGGCTTTCGGCGCCGGGTTGAGCAGCAGACTGCTGCTGCCTTGCAGCGTGCGGTCCAGTGCCTCCAGCACCCGACGCGGACGGATGTGGTTGGGCACCAGGATGCTGATCGACACACCATGCATGTTGCCGGGCCGGCTCAGGTTGACGATCTTCGCTTTGGCCGCCACCGAGTTCGGCACCACCGCCGTACTGCCGGCGCTGGTCAGCAGGTGAGTGGCGCGCCAATCGATGTCGAGCACTTTGCCCTCGACGCCGTCGATCGCGATCCAGTCATCCACCTGATACGGCTTGGTGGTGTTGAGCACGATCCCGGAAAACACATCGCTCAGGGTGCTTTGTAACGCCAGGCCGACGACAATTGCCACCACCCCGGACGTCGCCAGCAGTCCTTTCACCGGCAACTCCAGCACGTACCCGGCTGCGGCGACGATGGCGATCAGAAACACCAGCGCACCGATGACATCCTGCAGCAACCGCCCGCTGTGCCCGATGCGCCGCATCAGCAGCAGGCCGATAACTTCGGTGAGCACACGGGCGGCGTACAGCCACCAGAGAATCCCCAGCGCCGTCGCGCCCAGTTGCGCCACGCGGTCGTCTGCCAACAGCGGCGCCTGCAACGGGCTGACGCCGGCGTTGATGATGAGCGCGCTGAACATCACAAACAACGCGAGGCGCACACCGACCCGCGTGACGCGATGCTTGAACGGCGCTACGTGCCAGAGCACGGCGTCGATGACCAGCAACAGCGCACTCCAGGACAGCAGATGACCGTAGATGAGGGACATGGAAGAACTCCGGAAGACTGATTTTTTTTGTAGGAGCCGGCTTGCCGGCGAAGGCGTACTTGAGGGCGCCTTCGCGAGCAAGCTTCGCTCCTACAGTTGAACTGTGTGAACCCGATCCCCTGTAGGAGCCAGGCTTGCCGGCGATGGCGTACTTGAGGGCGCCTTCGCGAGCAAGCTTCGCTCCTACAGTTGAACTGTGTGAACCCGATCCCCTGTAGGAGCCCGGCTTGCCGGCGAAGGCGTATTTGAGGGCGCCTTCGCGAGCAAGCTTCGCTCCTACAGTTGAACTGTGTGAACCCGATCCCCTGTAGGAGCCAGCTTGCTGGCGAAGGCGTATTTGAGGGCGCCTTCGCGAGCAAGCTTCGCTCCTACAGTTGAACTGTGCGAACCCGATCCCTTGTAGGAGCCAGGCTTGCCGGCGAAGGCGTATTTGAGGGCGCCTTCGCCGGCAAACGGAGCGCCGCCCGGCCGCTCCTACAGAAAAGCCCCTCGCACGATGACCGTGGGAGGGGCGAGGGGACTCAGTTCAGATGAGTCTTGAGTTCCAGCGCGGCCTGACGCACCGCCGCTTTCACTTCCGGAATCTGGCTCAGCGGATTGAGCAAGCCGAAGTCATGAATCATCCCGTTGTAACGCACCGCCGTGACCGGCACACCG
Source organism: Pseudomonas sp. BF-B-15 (assembly GCF_019946675.1). NCBI lineage: Bacteria > Pseudomonadati > Pseudomonadota > Gammaproteobacteria > Pseudomonadales > Pseudomonadaceae > Pseudomonas > Pseudomonas sp. BF-B-15. Next base: position 2,535 of record NZ_JAGYFZ010000129.1, on the reverse strand, counting down.
GCCGCATCGAGGTGGCGGGCATAGGCTTCGCCTTCGTCACGCAACACGTCGAACTCGGCGGTCTGCACCAACGCTGCCGGCAAGCCCTTGAGCTGTTCGGCGCTGGCCTGCAACGGCGAGGCATGGATCTGCGCACGCTCGGCCTGGTCGGTGGTGTAGTTGTCCCAGAACCAATTCATCATGCCTTTGGTGAGGAAGTGGCCTTCGGCAAATTGCTGGTACGAGCCGGTGTCGAACTGTGCGTTGGTCACTGGCCACATCAACAACTGGAAGCGCAGCGCCGGGGCTTTCTGTTCCTTGGCCATCAATGCCACGACCGCCGCCATGTTGCCACCGACGCTGTTACCGGCCACCGCAAGACGCTTGCCGTCGACGCCGATGTCCTTGCCATGCTCGGCCACCCAGCGGGTCGCGGCGTAGGCCTGGTTGATCGCGGTCGGGTAGTGCGCTTCCGGCGACGGCGTGTAATCGACATACACCGCGACGGCACCGGAGCCCACCACCAGGTCATGAATCAAGCGTTGGTGAGTCGGGTAATCGCCCAGCACCCAGCCGCCACCATGGAAGAACATGAACACCGGCAACTCACCTTTGACCTTGGCCGGGCGCACGATTTTCAGGTTGATGGTTTGACCATCGACCTTGATTGCACGATCGCTGACGTCCACACCCGACAGATCAACCTTGACCGAGTTTTGCGCACCGGTCAGCACCGCACGGGCGTCTTTCGGGCTCAACTGCTCAAGCGGTTTACCGCCACCGGCGGCGAGGGCTTCGAGGAAGGCTTGAGTGTTGTGTTCAACGCCTGGGCTGCCAGCGGCAAAGGCGTTGCCGACGGAGAGGGCGAGCAGGGAAGCGGTCAGGGTTTTTTTGACGAGGTTCATGAGCAAATCCTTTTTAATTAATTAGAGATTGGTTACCTAAGGGTCAGGTTGCTGCTGCGCTGGGACTCAGGCCTCAGCAACACCGTGGACACAGATTAATAGGGTGCTCGAAAGGGAAAAAGCGGCTATAAAGCGTTTAACTGTCAACCGGAAAGTGACAATGAACCCGTTCGAAGATATGCGTATTTTTTGCCAGGTCATGGACTCCGGCAGCTTCACCTCGGCCGCCGATCAATTGGGCCTGTCCAAGCAGTTCGTCAGCCGTCGCTTGATGCAGCTTGAAGAACGCCTGGGCGTACGATTGCTCAACCGCTCCACGCGGCGCCTGGACGTCACGCCGCTGGGCCAGAGTTATTACGAGTCGGCGTTGCGCTTGCTCAGCGAAGTCGAGCAGGTGGAACAGGGCATCGCCGGCCAGACCACCGAACCGCGCGGCACCATTCGCGTGAGCGCGCCGTTGTCGTTTGCGGTGGCGCATTTGGGGTGTTTGCTGCCGGTGTTCTTGCAGCGTTATCGCGATGTCACGGTGGAAGTGGATTTGAGCGATCGCCCGGTGGATCTGCTCAGCGAGGGTTACGACCTGGCGTTGCGCATCGGCATCCTTGAAGACTCGACGCTGATTGCCCGCCGCATCGCTTCGATCCAGCGGGTGTATTGCGCCAGCCCGGCTTACCTGGCGGAGCGCGGAACGCCGGGTAAACCCGAGGACCTGCACACGCACGACTGCCTGCCGTATGGCCACGGCCGACAGGTGCAATGGCGTTTTGAAGGGCAGGGCAAGCCGCTGGCGGTCAACGTGACCGGGCGGATGCGGGTCAACAACGGTGAGTTGCTCAGGGATGCGGCCATTGCCGGGATGGGGATCACGTACCTGCCGACCTTCATTGTCGGAGCCGCGTTGAAGGATGGGCGGCTGGTGCCGGTGCTGGATGAGTTTCGCCCGCAGCCGCTGACGTTGTCGGCGGTGTACCCGCAGCATCGCCAGAGTTCGCGACCGGTGCAGGCGTTGATCGAGTTTCTGCGCGAGCGGCTGGATCAGGCTGAAGAAATTTTATAGAGCACAGCACATTTCCAATGTGGGAGCGAGCCTGCTCGCGAAAGCATTTTGTCATTCAACATTGATGTCGTCTGACACTCTGCCTTCGCGAGCAGGCTCGCTCCCACAGGGGGTTGTGGCGAACCTTTGTTCAGCGGTGATCAGGACCTTTTGTCATCACCCGGCTCGCCACCGACGTGCACGCCGTGGTCGTCACCCGGTTCACCGCCGACATGAACGCCGTGGTCATCGCCGATTTCGCCGGCGCGATGAACGCCGTGGTCGTCACCGATTTCACCGGCGCGATGAACGCCGCGGTTGTGGCCGACTTCACCGGCATGATGAACGCCGTGGTCGTCACCGATTTCACCGGCATGATGAACGCCGCGGTTGTGGCCGACTTCACCGGCGTGATGAACGCCGTGATCGTCTCCCGGTTCGGCATGGGTGCCGCTGCGACCGGATGAGGCGGTGTTACCGGAATGTCCCGAGCCATGGTCGTTGCCACTGTGACCGCTGCCGCTATTGCCGCCGCCGTTTCCACCGTGACCGCTGCCGCCATTGCCGCCATTGCCGCCACTGCCGCCACTGCCGCTTCCGCCGTGACCACCGCCA